>CALAOB010000050.1 GCA_937927445.1 uncultured Oribacterium sp.
GGGGGCAGGGGGTGTTTGAAGATGCCCGTTTCACAAACGGGCATTTTCTTGTACAGATTCATGAGCGCCATACGAAGGACGAAAAGGGGCATGAATCTACGGGAAAGGAAACGTGATTGAAAAGTCTGGAAGATTTTCAGAGAGAGCATGGCAGCGGGGAGCGTTATGTACTGGATCCGGATCAGCTGAGCGAGCGGGAGAAGCTCGTGAATCGCTGTAAGGAGCGCTGCCTCTATCTCATCGAGCACTCAGAGAAGAGCGAGTCCCGTCTTCGGGAGAAGCTTCGGAAATCCGGAAAATACACAGAGGACATCATCGATGAAGCGATGAAGATGCTGAAGAACTATGGGTACATCGATGACCGTCGCTTCGCCGAGCAGCTGATTAAAATCTATGCCGGACAGAAGTCGCTCCGGGAGATCGAGCAGAAGCTCTATCAGCGGGGTGTCGGACAGGCGGAAATCCGCGCGGCGATGGATGCCTTCCGCGCAGACGACACGCGAGCCGGCGACGCGGAGCTTGCGGCCGTGCAGCGGGCGATTCGTAAGAAGTGCAGGGATACGGAGGCACTCGGCGTAGAGGAGAAGCGGAAGCTCTATGCCGCACTGCTCCGGAAGGGATTCAGCTATGAGCTTGTGACACGGGCATTGGCGCTCGATACAGAGGACAGCCTGTAGCTTCTTCACATGCAGCCTTGACAGATGAGCACAGGAAGCGTAAAAGATGGGGATGAAGCATCGGCATCGATGCGCGGACGCATACATACGTGAGCGGCTGTACGGGAAGAGGCAGAACATGGCAGACACAGAAAAATCTGAAAAAACAAGATCCGAAGGCGGAGAGCCCGAGATGAAAGAGGCGCTGGCGCGGGATCGGATGTATGGGAAACCGGTCGTCGTGGCCGGTATCGTGCTGATCGTGATGGAGCTCTGGAAGCAGCTGACGCTGTGGCTTCTCGTGGAGGGCGGGCAGTATAATGTCTGGTACTTCCCGTTTCAGCTCTGTTCCCTCCCGATGTACCTCGCCCTCCTCTATGGCATGCTGCGGAAGCGTACAGGGCGACGTGCCTTCATCATCAAACGTGCCCTCCTGACCTTCCTGCAGGACTACGGCTTTCTCGGTGGCGCGCTGGCGCTGATCGTACATGAGGGCCTCATGCATCCGGGACATCCGCTGCTGACCGCCCATGGCTTCCTCTGGCATATCGTGATGCTGCTGACGGCGCTCTACATTCATGCCCGCGGCCTTTCCGACCGGAGCGGCCGCGGCTTCCGGCGTACCCTGCCGATCTTCGGCATCGCCGCCATCCTCGCAGAGCTCATCAACATCGTCCTGCACCGCTATGGCGACTGCGATATGTTCTATATTACGCCATATCATCTCAGCTCCCAGCCGGTATTTCGTTCCATCGATGCCGTCATCGGACGCCCGGCCGGGATCCTTCTGTACCTCGGTTGCGTCGTCCTCGCCGCCTTTCTCGTGCATTGCCTGTTTTCGATGCTGCCGACACAGAATCTGTCGTGCAAAATATAATTGCATGCCCGGGCCACATATGCTAAGATACCGATTCGTGACGAAAAACAGCCGGAGGGTATCATGGCAGATAAATACGATTGCTTAAAACTGGAAAACCAGCTTTGCTTCCCGCTCTATGCATGTGCGAAGGAGGTCGTACGGCACTATAAGCCGTTTCTGGATAAACTGGATCTGACCTATACACAGTACATCGTGATGATGGTGTTATGGGAGAAGAAAAGTGTGAACGTAAAGACGCTCGGAGAGAATCTGTACCTCGATTCCGGTACATTGACCCCGTTACTGAAGCGCCTTGAATCGAAGGGACTCATCCGACGGGCACGCTCCCACAGCGACGAGCGTGCACTGGACGTTTCCATCACCGAGAAGGGCGAAGCGCTTCGGGAAGACGCACTCGATATCCCACAGGAAATCAACGCATGTATGCAGCTTCAGAAAGAGGAGATTCATGCACTGTATACACTGCTTTATAAGACCCTGGATGGCGTCGAAGCGTCGATCGCATAGGAAACGATATGTATGAAAAAACTGTTCGCAGAAAGCTGCGGACAGTTTTTTTGTTCCTTCCCTTCTTGTTGACATGATTGTTATATTTATATAAAATTAAATGGTTGAGTTAATGTGATTTGAAAATAATTTCAAATATAAGCGGTATTATAAATAGAATTGGTCTGGGCCGGGACGGGCAGTCTGCCGTTTTGACTCGTTCACATATCTGTTTGTACATTAACAACATAATAGTGAAGGAGGAACACAAAGTGACCATCGTTATCGTTGTGGCAGTGGCCGTTGTGGTGGGCCTCATCATGTTCTTCGCTGGAACAAACAAGGCAAAGAGCGACTTCGAAAAGACAGTCGGCTCTGCGGAGAAGAAATCCAGAGAGATCATCGATGATGCGATCAGAACAGCTGAGAATAAGAAGCGTGAAGCTCTTCTCGAGACGAAGGAAGAGGCATTAAAGGCGAAAAACGATCTCGATAAGGAGATCAAGGACCGGCGTAAGGAAGTGTCCGATCTCGAGCACCGCATGCTGAAGAGAGAGGAAGCATCTGAGAAAAAGGCCGTGGCCCTGGACCAGAAGGAGCAGGAGCTCCGGAAACAGCAGGAACGGATGCAGCTGAAGGAAGCCGAGATCGACGAGCTGCATAACCAGAAGGTGACCGAGCTCGAGCGTGTATCCGGTCTTACGAGAGATCAGGCGAAGTCAGAGCTTCTGAAGTCCCTCGAAGAGGACACGAAGCACGACTATGCGAAGATGATTCGCGAGTATGACAATCAGGCGAAGGAAGAGGCGGAGAAGAGTGCCCGCAACTATATCGTGGATGCGATTCAGCGTTGCGCAGCCGATCAGGTGACGGAGTCGACCGTTTCCGTCGTGCAGCTTCCGAATGATGATATGAAGGGCCGCATCATCGGCCGTGAGGGACGTAACATCCGTACACTGGAGCAGCTGACCGGCGTCGAGCTGATCGTCGACGATACGCCGGAGGCGGTTGTTCTTTCCGGATTTGATCCGGTGCGCCGTGAGGTCGCAAGAATCGCCCTTGAGAAGCTGATCGTCGATGGACGTATCCACCCGGCGAGAATCGAAGAGGTTGTAGAGAAGGCACAGAAGGAAGTCGACGAAACCATCCGTGAGGAGGGTGACGCCGCTGTCCTCGAGGTCGGCGTACACGGTCTGAATCCGGAGCTGGTGAAGCTCCTCGGCCGTATGAAGTTCCGTACCTCCTATGGTCAGAATGCACTGCGTCACTCCGTTGAGGTTGCACAGATCGCAGGACTCCTCGCCGAGGAGCTCGGACTCGACGTTCGTATGGCGAAGAGAGCCGGTCTGCTGCATGATATCGGTAAGGCCATCGATCACGATATGGAAGGAACGCACGTCCAGCTCGGCGTCGATCTCTGCAAGAAGTATCATGAGCCGGAGGTGGTCATCAACACCGTGGCATCACATCATGGCGGCACTGAGCCGACATCCCTGATTGCCTGCCTCGTCGCCGCAGCGGATGCGATTTCCGCAGCCCGTCCGGGTGCCCGTCGTAAGTCCCTCGAGACCTACACGAACCGTCTGAAGGAGCTTGAGGACATCACGAACTCCTACAAGGGCGTCGAGAAGTCCTTCGCCGTTCAGGCCGGACGTGAAGTGCGTATCATGGTCGTTCCAGATCAGGTATCCGACGATGACATGACGATCATGGCACACGACATCGCGAAGCAGATCCAGGATCAGATGCAGTATCCTGGCGTCATCAAGGTCAACGTGATCCGCGAATCCCGCGCCGTAGACTACGCGAAGTAAACAGAATAAATCATAACATGATGCAAAGAAATCCCTGCAGGCGATGTCCTGCAGGGATTTTTATATAGTGTGCCTGGCGGCGCACGTTTCTAACCGGTGTAAGTCCGGAGTCCACCCG
>CALAOB010000051.1 GCA_937927445.1 uncultured Oribacterium sp.
AGTACTTCTTAGGGATGGGATTTTAGAGTCTTCCGAGCTCGGAGTACTGTGTTTCAGGTGGCTGTCCTCCGGGGCTTCCGGCATGGCAGTCAACAGTATATTTTCTGTTGACGACGCATACCCCGTTGGGGTATACTGGCATCGACCTGATATAGGGGGTGGGGGTATATATCCACCGTGGCTTACATACAGAAAGAGGCATCTATGAAACAGTATATCGTGACCGGTATGAGCTGTGCGGCCTGCCAGACGCGCGTCGAGAAGGCCGCGCGGGCAGTGCCGGGGGTACGGGAGGCGACGGTCTCCCTGCTGACCAATACCCTCGCTGTCGAGGGAGACGCGGCACCGGAGGACATCATAAAAGCAGTAGTGAACGCGGGCTATGGTGCCCGCGTGAAGGGCGGGCAGCCGGGTGAAGGCAGCGGCCAGGGAAGTAAACAGGAAGGGGCATCCTGCTCCGCTGCGGGCGGCGGACTCGATCCGATGGCGGCCGAGGAAGAAGCCCTGCGGGACCATGAGACGCCGAAGCTGAAGAAGCGTCTTCTTCAGTCGATTCTGCTGCTCCTCGTGCTGATGTACTTCAGCATGGGCCATAATATGGCGGGCTGGCCGCTCCCGGCGGTGTTTGAGAATCCGGTGAACGGCGCCATCGTACAGATGCTGCTCGCCCTCATCGTCATGTACATCAACCGGAAGTTCTTCGTCGGTGGCTTCCTCTCGCTCCTTTACCGGGCACCGAACATGGACGCCCTCGTCGCACTGGGCTCGAGCGCGGCCTTCCTGTACTCGCTGGTGGAGCTCTTTCTGATGAGCCTCGCACTGGCCGGCGGACAGACGGAGGCGGTGCATCATCTGCACCATAATCTGTATTTCGAAACGGCGGCGATGATTCCGGCACTGATCACGGTCGGGAAGATGCTCGAGGCGATGTCGAAGGGACGGACGACCGATGCCCTGCGCAGCCTCATGAAGCTGGCACCGAAAACCGCTGTGCTGCTGCGGGATGGGAAGGAAGTGACGGTGGCGATCTCAGAGGTGCAGTCCGGCGATCTCTTCGTGGTACGTCCGGGCGAGAGCATCCCGGTGGATGGCGTCATCCTCGAGGGCAGCAGTGCGGTTAATGAAGCCGCCCTCACCGGTGAGAGCATCCCGGTGGATAAGACCGTCGGGGACAGCGTATCGGCGGCGACCATCAACACGGATGGCTTCCTGAAGGCGCGGGCGACCCGCGTCGGAGAGGACACGACGCTCAGCCAGATCATCCGTATGGTATCGGATGCAGCCGCGACGAAGGCCCCGATCTCCCGGATCGCGGATCAGGTGGCCGGCATCTTCGTGCCGGCGGTGATCCTCGTTTCTCTGCTGACCTTCATCGCCTGGATGCTGGCTGGAAAGGGTGTGGAATTTGCGATTCCGCGGGCCGTCGCCGTGCTGGTGGTGTCCTGCCCGTGTGCGCTCGGACTGGCGACGCCGGTGGCCATCATGGTCGGCAGCGGACAGGGCGCACGAAACGGCATCCTGTTTAAAACTGCAGCGGCGCAGGAGCAGGCCGGCCGCATCGAGATCGTCGCGCTGGATAAGACCGGCACCATCACCTCGGGACAGCCGGTGGTGACGGATGTACTTCCGTCCACCGGGGTATCGGCGGAAACGCTCCTCCAGCTGGCCCTCGACCTCGAGCAGTACTCCGAGCATCCGCTGGCGGGTGCCATCGTGCGCTATGCGGAGGCCAAGGCCATGACCCCACGCGCCGTGACGGAGTTCTCCGCATTGCCCGGTAACGGACTGCAGGCGATGCAGGACGCAGCGGAGCTCTGCGGTGGCTCGTATAAGTATATGAAGGAGCGCTTCGGTGTTACAGGGGAGCTGGAGCAGCAGTATGAGGCGCTCGCGGAGCAGGGAAAGACACCGCTCTTCTTCGCACGTGACGGGAAGCCGATGGGCATCATCGCGGTCGCGGATGCCATCAAGGAGGATTCTGCGCAGGCCATCGCGGAGCTTCAGAATATGGGCATTGACGTCTATATGATCACGGGCGATAATGAAAAAACAGCGCGGGCCATCGCACGGCAGGCCGGTGTCACGCATGTCATCGCCGGGGTGCTTCCGGATGGAAAGGAAGCGGTGATCCGGCGGCTGAAGGACGAGGGACGTGTTGCGATGGTCGGAGACGGCATCAATGATGCCCCGGCCCTCACACGTGCGGATCTCGGTATCGCCATCGGTGCCGGCGCAGACGTCGCCATCGATGCGGCGGATGTGGTTCTGATGAAGAGCCGGCTTACGGATGTGTCGGCAGCAATCCGTCTCGGACGGGCGACAATCCGGAACATCCATGAGAACCTGTTCTGGGCCTTCTTCTATAACGTGATCTGCATCCCGCTCGCGGCCGGCTTTTACACGGCCGTGCTGGGACTTGGATTCGAGATGAGCCCGATGGTCGGCGCGGCGGCGATGAGCCTGTCGAGCTTCACCGTATGCATGAATGCGTTGCGTCTCAACCTCTGCAAGGTGCATGACGCTTCACAGGATAGAAAAATCAGAAAAAGAAAGAAAAAGGAGAGTAAAAAGATGACAGAGACTGTAAATATCAAGGGTATGATGTGTGGACACTGCGAGGCCAGCGTGAAGAAGGCCCTCGAGAAGATTGAGGGTGTTGAGGAGGCCGTGGTTTCCCACACCAGTGGTACCGCTGAGCTGACGCTGAGCGCGCCGGTCGAGGATGCGGCGATCCAGAAGGCCATCGAGGCCCTCGATTTCGAGTTCGTGTCCATCGTAAAGTAAACGAGGTGAAAACATGGCATGCTGCTGTGGACAGGATGAAAACGGAAGACAGAAACACAAGCCGCGGACGCCGGAGCAGGTGAAGTCGCTGGTGACGCGCCTCAATCGGATCGACGGGCAGATCCTCGGCATCAAAAAGATGATCGAGGAAAACCGCTACTGTCCGGATGTCCTGATGCAGGTCAGCGCCGTGCAGGCCTCGCTGAACTCCTTCAATAAGGAGCTGCTCGCGACGCACATAAAGACCTGCGTCGTCGATGACATCCGGGAGGGCAAGGAAGAAGCCGTGGACGAGCTCTGCGAGCTGCTGAAGAAAACGATGAAGTAAGCCCGCGAGCGCATACGCCGGATGCCTGTGCCACCGGTACATCCGCTGGCGTCGTTTCTGTACATGCAACATAAGGAAAGTGAAATTAGCAGTCTTTTGAAAAGACTGCTAATTTTTTCGCTTCGTTCACATAGTTAACACATTTCTGCTTTATATTTAGGAACATCAGATGGAGGAAAGCTATCCTCTGTCACATGAAAGGATGAATCTTATGGGAAATATAGTACAGATCTTCCAGCGGCATCGCCTGAAAAGGCAGATGAATCTCGCAAATGGGAACAACGGCCAGAACCATCCGGAGGACGATCATGGTTTCGGTAATTTCAATGATTTCTTTAATCAGTTCACGAACGGTCAGAACGGCGCGAATGGTGGAAATCGTGGGAACAATGGAAATAACAGCTATCAGCCGAAGAATAAAAAACCGCTGATTTTCTATTATTTCATCGCACTTCTCATCATCCTGCTGCTGAATACCTTCGTATTCCCGTCACTGCTGACACGGTCGATCCGTCAGACGAGCTATACGGAGTTCATGAATGCGGTGAACAATCAGGCCATCACGAAGGTGAACCTGAGCGATGATACCATCACCTATGTTGCGACGGTGAACGGTTCCGATGTCACCTGCCAGACCGGTCGACTGAAGAACGAGTACACCGAGGCACAGGTACTGCAGGAGCTTTTCCGGCAGGGCGTCAACTTCGATGAGACGATCCCGGTCGAGACCAGCCCGCTGCTGAATTTCCTCCTGACCTGGATCTTCCCGATCCTTCTGTTCTGGGCCCTCGGCAACTGGCTCAGCAAGCGTATGGCGAGCTCGCTCGGTGCGGGCGGTGGCTTCGGTGGTATGGGCGGCTTCGGTAAGTCGAACGCCCGTGAGTACGAAGCGAAGGATGGAAACAAGGTGACCTTTAAGGACGTCGCCGGTGAGGATGAAGCGAAGGAGCTTCTGTCCGAGATGGTCGACTACCTGAAGGAGCCGGATAAGTATACGAAGATCGGTGCACATATTCCGAAGGGTGCGCTGCTCGTCGGCCCTCCGGGAACCGGTAAGACCTTACTTGCCAAGGCCGTGGCCGGTGAGGCGAACGTTCCGTTCTTCTCCATCGCCGGCTCCGAGTTCGTCGAGATGTTCGTCGGCATGGGTGCGGCGAAGGTACGTGACCTCTTCGAGCAGGCGAAGAAAAAGTCTCCGTGCATCATCTTCATCGATGAGATCGATGCCATCGGTAAGAAGCGTGGCAACGGTGCGATGGGTGGTAACGATGAGCGTGAGCAGACCCTGAACCAGCTCCTGACAGAGATGGACGGCTTCGACAGCTCGAAGGCCATCATCATCCTGGCAGCGACCAACCAGCCGGATTCCCTGGATCCTGCACTGCTTCGTCCGGGCCGTTTCGACCGTCGTGTACCGGTCGAGCTTCCGGATTTCCAGGGACGTGTCGACATCCTGAAGGTGCACTCCAGAGGCATCAAGATGGCGGACAATGTCGATCTCAGTGCCATCGCGAAGGCAGCCGCCGGCGCGAGTGGTGCGGAGCTGGCCAATATCATCAACGAGGCAGCACTTCGTGCAGTACGTGCCGGTCGTGAGCGCGTGATCCAGTCGGATCTCGAGGAGTCGATCGAGGTCGTCATCGCCGGTTACCAGAAGAAGAACAACGTGATGACCGATAAGGAGAAGCTGATCGTTTCCTACCATGAGGTCGGTCATGCGCTGGTGGCGGCACTGCAGAAGAACTCGGCACCGGTACAGAAGATCACGATCATCCCGAGAACCTCGGGTGCACTGGGCTACACCATGCAGGTCGAGGATGAAGGGAACCACTACCTTTACTCGAAGGAGGAGCTGGAGAACAAGATCGCGACCCTCACCGGCGGACGCTGTGCCGAGGAGCTGATCTTCCACACTTGCACGACGGGTGCCAGCAACGATATCGAACAGGCGACGAAGTATGCCCGTGCGATGATCACACGCTATGGTATGGCGGACGATATCGGTATGGTGGCGATGGAGCAGGTTCAGAACCAGTACCTCGGTGGGGATGCATCCCTCACCTGCTCACCTGAGACGCAGACGAAGATCGATCAGATGACCGTGGACCTCGTGAAGAAGCAGCACGATAAGGCGTATCAGCTGCTGAGTGATAACATCACGAAGCTCCATGAGATCACGAAGTATCTCTATGAGAAGGAGACCATCACCGGCGCAGAGTTCATGGAGATCCTGAACCGGAAGGAGATCGATCCGTCCGTGGTGGCACCGGGCACACAGGCCTGAGCAAAGACTCGTTGCAGTTTGAGAAAACTGTAACGAGCCTTTTTTTACTTTATAGGAAAGTGCATCGATTATGATTTTGACTTAACGTATGTT
>CALAOB010000052.1 GCA_937927445.1 uncultured Oribacterium sp.
GTAGCCTGCATTGACCGCCGTACGGCAGCCGACGACGACAAACGCGGCGAGGCCGACGGAATCCGCAACGTTCAGGATGAAGTTCGAGCGGATACGGTTCCGGTCGATCTTATCCATATAGGTTTCGGTGGTGCGGCTGCGCTCGAAGATGAAGTCGACGACGCAGGTGATGAAGGCGACCGTCACATAGACCGGCTTCGTGAACATCGCCGGCGGAATCTCGCCGAGGATGAGGTCACGGATCATACCGCCGCCGACCGCCGTCGCACAGCCGAGCACGATGGCACCGAAGATGTCCATCTTCCGCTCCTTCGCGACCATGACACCGGAAATCGCAAAGGCCACCGTACCGATCATTTCGAGAATAAAAATTACATCATCAAAGCTCATCAGTCGATCTCGTCCGGAAGCTCGAGGGTGTGCTCTCTGTTCAGCTTCTGGCAGAAAGCGACGAACTTGTCGAGCGGAACGTTCTGGATCTGCTTGTTGGAGCCACGAACGTTGATGGATACGGTGTTCTCCTCTGCTTCGTGATCACCGAGTACGAGGATGTACGGATCCTTGTAGTTCTTGAAGCCCTTGATCTTCGTCTTCATGTTCTTATCGCTGTAGTCCGCCTCGACACGGATACCGGCGTTCATGAGTGCCTCCTCTACCTTCTTCGCATAGGCGTTGTGCTCCTCACGAATCGGAACGAGGGCTACCTGATACGGGTTCAGCCAGAACGGGAAGTTGCCCTTGAAGTTCTCGATGATGATACCGATGAAACGCTCGAGGGAACCGTAGATCGCACGGTGAATAACGACCGGCATCTGCTGTGTGCCATCCTCCGCGGTATAGTTCAGGCCGAAGTTGTGCGGAAGCTGGAAGTCGAGCTGAACCGTACCACACTGCCACTCACGACCGAGTGCATCCTTGATCTGAAGGTCGATCTTCGGGCCGTAGAATGCGCCGTCGCCTTCATTGATCTCGTAGCCGCCCTCGCCATACTTCTCGTCGAGGATGGACTTGAGGGATGCCTCTGCACGGTTCCAGACCTCGAGATCACCCATGAAATCATCCGGTCTGGTGGAGAACTCTGCACGGTAGGTGACACCGAAGGTCTTGTAGATCTCGTCTGCGATGGAGATGACATCCGCGATCTCATCCTTGATCTGGGACTCCATCACGAAGGTATGGTCATCATCCTGACGGAACTCCTGTACACGGAAGAGACCGTTCATCTGACCGGACTTCTCCTTACGGTGCAGCACATCGTACTCGGAGTAACGGATCGGGAGCTCCTTGTAGGAACGAAGCTTACGCTTGAAGGTGAGCATCGCATTCGGGCAGTTCATCGGCTTCGCCGCCATGGTGTCGATGTTCTCACGGTTGTAAATGACCGAACCGGCCTGGATCTTCGCTACCTTCTTCTCGGCTGCCTCATCCTTATAGTCCTCGACCACGTTCTCGATATCGGCATCGGCGGTGGTGTAACCATCGATACCCGGGACGATGAACATGTTGTTGAGATAGTGTGCCCAGTGACCGGAAACGAGCCAGAGACGCTTGTTGTTTACGAGCGGTGCTGCGATCTCGGTGTAGCCATGGCGACGCTGTACCTCACGGCTGTACTGAAGCAGTGCCTGGTACATCTGCCATCCACGTGGCAGCCAGTATGGCATACCCGGAGCGGTCTCGTTAAACATGAAGAGCTCGAGCTGTGCACCGATCTTCTTGTGGTCACGCTCACGCGCCTCCTCGATCATCTTTACGTGCTGCTTCAGCTCATCCTTCGTCGGGAATGCATACACATAGACACGCTGCATGTGGTCACGCTTCTCATCGCCTCTCCAGTACGCTGCGGAACAGCTGTGGATCTGGTAAGCCGCGCTCATCAGCTCCTGTGAATTCTCTACGTGCGGTCCACGGCAGAGATCCACATAATCATCACCGGTATAGTAAACAGAGATGGTCTCGTCCTCCGGAAGCTCCTCGATCAGCTCGAGCTTGAACTTCTGATCCTTAAAGATCTCCTTCGCCTCGGCCTTCGAAACTTCCTTCCGTGTCCACGGCTCACGACGCTTGATGATCTCACGCATCTTGTTCTCGATGGCCTTGAAGTCCTCCTCACCGATGCTCTTACCCTCCGGCAGAACGAAATCATAGTAGCAGCCGTCCTCGATCTGAGGTCCGATACCGTACTGCACTTCCTTACCGTAGATCTCGATCACTGCCTTTGCGAGGATGTGTGCGAGGGAATGACGATACACCTGTAATAACTCTTCCTTTTCCATTTGTTTCTCCTTTGAATGTTTCAAAACCAGCCCTTTGGGACGGCTGATTTCGTGTCTGGACAACCGGTCCAGTGCCACACAGCGAATCTCTGCAGCTTGTGATCAGGCAGTGTCTCATCTCGAATTCCCTTCGGGAATCCACAAACGGTGCTGCCTTAAACAAAAACGCCCCAACCAGCTCTTTCGAACTGATTGGGACGATAGATTCGCGGTTCCACCCAAATTGTCATCAACCACATATCCTGTGGGCCAATGCTTCTGCATCCGCTCTGATGACCACTCTTTCGACGGTAACGTAGTCAACGGGTCCGATTAAGGACCTCTCCGAGGTGGTGTTCATATTTATTTCATCGACGCCTCGCAGCAAATGGCGCTTCTCTGTATCCGAAATCAAATACTACTGTCCTCTTCAACGATTTCTGTCTATTCAATTGACACAGCCATTGTAGGTTCGTCGGGCAGCTTTGTCAAGAGGGCTATTTCTCGATTTCCAGACGGCCGTCGGCGATGCACTTTCCGGACTGACGGTCAAACAGGAGGATGTGGCTGCCGTGGATGTCGATGCCGGCCTGCTCGCCGATCCTGTAGGCATTGTTCCCGAAGATCACACCGGTCAGCAGATAGTCATCCTGCACGCAGAGCTTGAGCGTCGATTCCATACCGGTCGGCATGGCACCGAAGATCGTGGTCTGAAGCGCGCCATCCGGCTCGATGTCGATGGCCTCCGGACGGATGCCCAGCACGAGGTCGCGGTTTGTCAGAACCGGATCCTCGAGGATGGAGCTGTCCTCTTCGACGACCTTCTCGATGTGATACTTGAAGACCTCATCCTTGTTGCTCTTCTCAACGGCGTGCTTCTGTTTCAGACGGTCGATTTCTGCCTGCTTCTTCGCGGCGGCATCTGCGTCCCGCTGCGTGAACCAGCTCGAAAGCTCGAGCGCTTCGTTCGGGATGAAGCGTGCATGGATGCCATGGAAGATCTTGAGGGCGACGCTGCCGTCTGCACTCTGCTCACCCGTGGCTTCTACGAAGTTGATGGACGGGTTGCCGACGAAATCGGCGGCAAAGAGATTCGTCGGGCGGTTGTAGACCTCGAGCGGTGCGTCGTACTGCTGGAGGACACCGTTGTTGATGAGGCAGATCTTCGTCGCGAGGGTCATCGCTTCCATCTGATCATGGGTGACATAGACGAAGGTCGAGCCGGTCTCCAGGTGGAGACGCTGCAGCTCGTAGCGCATCTCGAGACGAAGCTTCGCATCGAGGTTACTGAGCGGCTCGTCCATGAAGAGCACCTGTGGCTCCGGTGCGAGGGTACGGGCGATGGCAACACGCTGCTGCTGACCGCCGGAAAGCTCTGCTGGGTAACGATCCATGAACATACCGATCTTGACGACACGGGAAACCTGACGTACACGGCTGTCGATCTCTTCATCCGTTAATTTCCGGACCTCCATGAGCGCGGCGCCGTTCTGTGTGACGTGGAAATGCTCGTCGAGGGCCTGTCCCTTCGCCGCGTAGCCTGCATTGATCTCCGCAAGGGTTTTCTCGTAACCGGCACGTGCCGCATCGGCTGCCTGCTGCGGGTCCGCTGCCTCATGGATCTTCAGGTTGAAGAGCTCCTTCGCGCTCATGATGGAGAGGCTGAAGGTATCGATCAGCTTCACGTAGGCCTTTTCGGTATCGAGCTTTCCGTTCTTATCGCGGCAGTCCTCGATCTGGTCCTTTACCTTCTTTCCGCTCTTCAGTGCATGCATGAGGTCGGAGCTGACCTTCGCCTTCACGTCGATCTGCGGCAGCTCTTCTTTGATGTTCTTAAGACCGAAGGAGATGTTCTGGTACACGGTCATGTTTGGCCAGAGTGCATAGTTCTGGAAGAGGAAGCCGACCTTCCGCTTGTTGGCCGGGACATTGATGCCCTTATCCGAATCGAAGACGACGCGGTCACCGATTTTAATCTGTCCTTCGGTCGGGGTCTCGAGGCCCGCAATCATACGGAGGATGGTGGTTTTTCCACAGCCGGAAGGACCCAGCAGCGTGACGAAGGCATTGTCCGGGATATCGAGACTGAGGTCATCGACACCGAAATAGTTTTTCCAGCGTTTGGTAATGTGTGTTAATGTGATGGACGGCATACTTAACCTCCTATTCCGTTATCAAGGCTTGCTCCCGTCAGGATATTGACGAGGGTGTTAAACAGAAGAATCGTCATGATGAGGATCAGGTTGATCGCACTGGAGAAGGCGTACAGACCCATCTCATCGAAGTAATCCAGTGTCGTGGAGAGGATGAAGCCCTGGGTGCAGAGAAGCAGGAACAGGGACAGCTCACGAAGGCAGGTCATGAACGGCAGGGTATAGCCGCTGATGATGGAGCTCTTCTGAATCGGGATGATGATGTTCAGCATCCGCTTATGCCACGGGATATCCTGAATGATGGCGGCCTCTTCGATCTCGTTGGAGAGCTGCAACATCGAGTTCAGGGAGTTTCTGGAGGCGAACGGGATGTACTTGACGACGCCTGCGATGATCAGCAGGGTGTAGGTGTTGAACAGATTCACATGCTGATTACTGAAAAGGATGAAGAACGCAGCACCGACCGCGATGGATGGCATCAGGTACGGCAGGAAGGCGACGTTGTTTACGTAGTTCGCCCACTTCGAACGGCGATTCTTCGATACGGCGTAGCCGATCAGGGTGCCGATCGTACCGGCGATGAGTGCGCAGACGATGGCGAGGAACAGGGTACCCTTGAAGGCGTGCCAGATGGTCGGATTATAGAGGATACCGTGCTGACCATACATACCGTTCTCGCTGACATTTTCATGCGTCAGCCACCACTTCGTGGTGAGGTTCGAGGTATCGTGTGTATACAGGAAGCTGTAATCGCCCGGGTTCGGCAGGAAGGTCTCCAGCGCGAAGAGGAGAATCGGCCAGATGGAGGTGAAGAAGGTCAGCAGGATGAAGACCACGCCCATGATGTACTTCCCGGCTTTTCCGAGGTTGATCTTACTGAGCTGGCCGGACTTACCGGTGACGGTCGTGTAGTTTGCGCGACCGGTGACGGAGGTCTGGTTGAGACCCAGGATCAGGACGCCGAAGAGCATCATGATGATCGCGAGGATGCTGGCTTCACCGGTGTACTTCGAGTTCAGCGAGATGTACTTCGTCGACAGGGTCGTGAGGCCGAGGTAATGTGGAACCGGATAGGAGCCCATCGCGGATCCGAAGACGAGCAGGATCGTACTGAGGATCGCCGGCCGGATCATCGGCAGCGTCACGCGCAGCATGATCTTCCACTTCGGGGTATCGAGGATGGTCGCCGCTTCCTCGAGGTTCGCATCCATGTTCTTAAAGATGCCGCCGATCAGGATATAGGCGAACGGTGCGTAGTGGAGACCGAGCACCATGGCACTCGGGAAAGCGCCGAGGCAGAACCACTTCGGCATACAGATACCGAACAGCGATGCGAGGAGGCCATCCGAGGTACCGCAGACAGCATTGGAGTTAAACATATGCTGCCATACGACCGCCAGTGTCCACTGCGGCATGATGTACGGGAAAATGAAAATCGAGCTTAAATACTTTTTGAAGCGCATGTTGGTTCTCGTCACCAGGAAGGCGAAAAAACCACCATACAGGATGGAAATCGCACAGGTCAAGACCGAGAGAATCACGGTATTCAGGAGCGGTTTCCAGAGATTGGTCTTTGCAAGACGGCTCGTAAAAAGATCGACATAGTTTGCGACGCTGTAGCCGGAGGCTTTTCCGGTGAGATGGGCGTCGATGGTGCCCGGATGGATCTGGAAGGTGTCACGGACGATGGCAACGATCGGGGCCACCGTACTGAAGGTGAGCACGATACCGAAGACGAGCAGGATGATGTTCTGCGGCTTCGAAAAGAAGGTGACGATCTTATTACGGAGTATGGCTTTCGTATCACGTGTACCGGATGCAGTCGTTTCCATAGATGAATTCCTCCGTTCTTAAAACCGACCGGGGAGTCATGAGCTCCCCGGCCGAAAAATCAGTTCATATAAGCGTTTATTACTTCGCGTCTGCGTACTTGGTCAGGGTCTCGATCCAGCTGCCGACACCGAATGCAGCGTCTGCGCAGTACTCCGGATCCTCGAGTACGAGCTCGCCGGTGGTGGTCCACCAGTCATAGCCACGGTCGTCCTTTGCCGGGAATGCATCTTCGCCGGCGTCGTTGTAGCCGCCCTTTGCGTGGTTATAGGTCGCTTCGGTCTGCTCTGCAACCTTCGGGTTCGAGCTGTAACCGCCCATGTCCTTGCCCCATGCACTGAAGCCGTCCTCTGTACATGTCATGTAGGTCATAAATGCACATGCGGTCCATGGAAGCGGGCTGTTCTTTGTCAGGAAGAGGTAGTGGTTGTAGCCGTAGCCGCCGATGCCCTTATAGCCATCCTGGTATGCCGCTACCTTGATGTTGTTGACGGAAACGGTTGCGGATTCTTCTACGGAACGAAGCTTCGAGTAAACGAGGAGACCGGACTGATCCTTCGCGGACTTGTCGACGAGAGTGTTGCAGATCGGGCCGTCATCGGTCTGTGCGTTGTAGTTCTCTACCCAGAGCTTGATCCATGCGAGGGCGTACTTGCCGTTCTCACCGAGACCGAAATCATCCGCGTCGGAAGCCACTTCCTGGATGGTCGGATCGAAGTAAGCCTTATGCTCATCATCGAGTGCATCGTAGGCATCCTTCAGCATGCCGGCGTACTTATCCTCGGTCAGCATGTAGAGGAAGTTCTTTCCGACGAGCTCGGAATCGATGTCCATGTACAGCGGGTGCTGATCCTTGTAGATGAAATCCCAGCAGTTCTTGAACTCTGCGGAGCCGGTCGAGTTATACATGAAGACCTTGTTCAGGGTCTGCAGTGGCAGGTAGCCGCTGTATGCATCGGCGGTGGTGCCGTTTGCCTCTGCCCACTCCTTCGGGATGAAGGTCTTCAGGATATCGGTATCCACCATCTTGCTCTTGATCTGGTTACCATCCTGGATGAGGGTCATCGCGAAGGTGCCGGTATCCTTCAGGGAATCAGCGGTGAGCTGCTCGAAGATCTTGTTGTTCTTTGGCTGCTGCCACTCGAACTCCATATTGTAGTTCGGATCGATGGTCTGCAGATAAGCGATGAAGAGCGGAAGTGCGGACTTACCACGCGAGGAGTTACCGACGCCGTAGAAGGTCTTGCCGTTCGACTCTTCGATGGCCTTCTTTGCGAGCTCCTCCATGGTCATGCCTTCGGCTTCCTTGATGATGGCATCGATACCGGTGAGGTTCTCTTCCTTCGGCGCCTCGGTTTCCGCCGGCTGTGCCGCCTGGGTCTCTGCCGGTTTGTCAGTGGCTGCGGCAGCCGTGGTGGCTGTAGTGTTGTTTGATGAAGATCCGCATGCGGCCAGCATGGAAACCGCCATCGATGCGGTTAACAGTAACGAGATGAGTTTACGTTTTCTCATAAATGTGCCTCCCTTATGGTTTCACGATCGGCGCTCCGATTTACTTCGTGCGAAGCGCGTTCTTTACTTGATGGCTCTAGTATAGAAATTTTTTTGCATAATAAAAACGCGGTAAAAATGATATTTCGATGGTCATTTCTGACATCTTTTTATCGTTTATCCGCGTTTACATGTGCAATATGCACTAGCTCTCCTGGTAATCGGACGGTGTCATCCCGGTCAGCTTTTTAAAGGTACTGGAGAAGTAGGCGATGTCGTGATAGCCGACCATCTCGCAGACCTCATAGACCTTATAGCGCACATCCCGAAGGAGGCGCATCGCCGTCCGCATCCGGTAGCAGGTGATATAGCTGTTGATGCTCTGTCCGGTGTCCTTCTTGAAGAGACGGCTGAGATGCCCCTCGGACACGCCGATGGCGTCGGCGATGCGCGTGATGCTGATGGCATCCTCACTGTAGTGATCCGCGATGTACGCGATGGCACTCTGCACATAGCGATGCATCTCCGGACCCGCTTCCTTCAGCGGCAGAAGCTCTGCATCCTTCGGTGATGCCATGCGCTGCCCGTGCAGGATCGCCTCCCCGAGGATTTTCTTTACGACGGCTTCGAGCTGGCCATCCTCGAAGGGCTTCAGCAGATAGTCGGAGGCCTGCAGGCGCACAGCCTGCTGCGCATAGCTGAAGTCACTGTAGGCGGTGAGGAAAATCACCTTCACGTCCTGCTTCTCTTCCCGAAGCGTCCGCACGAGCTCGATGCCGTCCATCTTCGGCATGCGGATATCGGTGACGATCAGCGCCGGATGCAGCGTGCGCGCCAGCGCGAGGGCCTCCTCTCCGTTCTTCGCCTGTCCGACCACCTCACAGCCGACACTCTTCCAGTCGGTAGCACGGACGATGCCCTCCCGGACGAATTTTTCATCATCGACGACTAATACTGATGTCATAATAAACCTCCTCACCCCTGGTCGTATAGCCCACGGGTGATCTTCTATGGGGAACCACGATCTATGCGCTTTACCCCATCTGTTCTTTCTGGTACGGCAGTCGCAGCACGACATCCGTACCCCCTTCCGGCAGCCGCACGATATCGATTCCATATTGCGCCCCATAATTCAGACGGATGATCGAATCCACGTTCGCGAAACCGAGGTGACCGCTCAGCAGCTTTCCATCATGCTTCTTCACCATCTCGATGAAGGCATCTTCGATGCCACAGCCGTTATCCAGCACATGGATCTCGAGCTCTTCTTCTACCCGGCGGGCGGTGACCTTCACGAGTCCATCCTCGACGCCCTCGAGGCCATGGATGATGGCATTTTCGACGATCGGCTGTAGCATCAGCTTCGGCACCATGCAGCTCATCAGCTCCTCCGGGACCTCAACCTCGAAGCTGAAGGAGTCGTCGAAGCGCAGCTCCTGGATATTGCAGTAGCTTTCGAGCAGCTCGAGCTCCTCCTGCAGCGTTTCGAACTCGTGCCCCGAGATGCTTCGACGGAGGATCTTCGCGAGATCCGAACTGAGTGTGACGATTTCCGGCACCTGATGGGCCTTCGCTACCCACTTGATGGTGTCAAGCGTGTTATAGAGGAAGTGCGGATTCAGCTGAGCCTGCATCATCCGCATCTCGGTTTCGTTGAGATGCTTCTGCTGCTGCACCCGCTCTTCCATGTTCCGGCGGATCCGTACCGTCGTTTTATTGAAGCCATCGGCGAGCTGCCCGAGCTCGTCATCCCGCGGAAGCTCCACATGGGCGCTCAGATCTCCATGGCGCAGGGCCCGCATGCCGTCACTCAGCTTCTGGATCGGCTGGGCGAGGAAATTCGATACATAGCCGGACAGCATGAGACTCCCGATCAGCACCAGTACCGTGATGATCAGCAGCATCATGAACATCATACGGAAGATGTCCTCGCTGAGTGCCGGTGGCGTCATGTAGACGAGCGTCAGCCCCGTGTCGCCGACCGCGGTCGCATAGAGATTGTCGGCGAATGTCTCATTCAGGCGTCGCCCCTCCAGACGGTTCGTCCGGAAAAGCTGAAGGTTTGCCCCGGAAGCGAGGTTCCCGCCGGCATAAATCGGCTCCCAGTAAGCATTCAGCAGGAGGACGCCTTCGTTGCCGTTATAGCTCTCCTTCAGTATGCTTTCGAAATCGCTCTGATCGATCGTCACGATGACGTAGCCGGCATTGACATTGATCTTACGACCGATCTCCAGACTCGTTTCCCGGGTGTAGATGCCATCGTAGTTCAGGACGTAGGCCGTCGCCTCCGGCTGCGTCTCGAGACGGGCGATGATGCCGAAATCAGACGGCAGGGTCTTCGACACCGTACCGCGATCCGTCGTGTAGATACGCTTTTCGCCGGTGTAGATATCGACCGTCGAGAAAGGACGGATCGCCTGTGTTTCACGGTAGAGGGCCGCATAGATGTTCGAGGACGAAACGGTACCCTGGGCCAATGCTTTCTGAATATCTGCATCGTCCGCAATCTGCGTGATGACCTCCTCCACGGTCGAGAAGTGCTCCTCAAGACGCTGCTCGATCAGCTGCTGCTTCCCGAGGTCCTGGGTCGCGAACTCGCGGTGGACGCGCGTACGGAACATGCCGACGAGCAGCAGTCCGCTCAGTACGAGCGGAACGACGGATACCAGGGTGAAGTAGAACATCAGCTGGCGACGGTAGGACTTGTTGATGTACTCAAGCATAACGTTCCTCCCAGATCTGCCAGAAATCCTGCAGTACCTTCGCCTGACGTCCACTGGCCTCCTCGATGTCGAAGGCGAGGATACGCAGCCCCACGGTCTTGTCGTTCGTGGACAGGTCCGTACGGACCGAGCGCCGGAACAGCGGGGAAATCGTATAGCGCTGCACCGGATCGCTCAGGATGAAGTCGAGGAAGCGCTCGGCATTTTCCGGGTGCGGGGCGTTCTTCACGATGGCCGCACCATCCGGAACCGCGGAGGTGCCCTCCGTCGGATAACTGATGCCGACATCACTGCCACGCGCGATCTCCTTCAGCGCACTCTCCTCGAGGGTGATGCCCACCAGCCGGTCACCGTTGGCGACCTCCGTGAGTACCTCTCCGGAGCCCTTCGCAAGATGCCCGTCGAGGTCATCGCAGAACTTCGTGAGGATTTCCTCCTCCGGAAGCTGCGTCGCATCCTTCATGGTTTCGAGTATCGTGTAGCTCGTGCCGGACATGGATGGATCCGCAAAGCTGATACTGCCCTTCCAGCTGCCGTCGAGGAAGTCCTGCCAGCTGTGCGGTGCATTCTCCGGCTGCACGATCTTGCTGTTATAGATAAACACGATCGGAAGCTCGGTGAAAGGCGTCCAGTAGTGATCCGGTGAGAGATAGATCGGATCCAGCTTCGCTTCCAGCGGCGACTGATAAGGCTGAAAGCAGTCTTTATACGCTTCCAGCATCTCGATGCCGCCGCCGAACATGACATCGACCTCATGCTTCGACGCGTTCTGCATATCCTGCAGATCCTCGAGCAGCTCGGTCGTGCCACCCGCACGGACCTCGACCCAGATACCCGTGGATTCCTCGAACTCCTGGATGATCGGTCGATAGACCTCGGCCTTATGCGCGGTATAGATCGTCAGCTTCTGATCCTCGGGGATGTCGGCGAACCCCGGCATATCCTCCGCGCCGCTGCGCCCGCAGGCACTGAGTGCAGACAGTATGAGCGCCCCGACCAGGAGAAGGCCGGCGCAGATGTTCCGTCGTTTGTGCAGCTTTATCATGATTTTCACTTCCACTTTCTGATTATTTAACTATTATAATAGAAAAGCCGTAAATATTTCAGCGAAAATTAAGGATGATCAGAAATGGTGCAAGGTCCACTCCTGCTCCTTCGCTGAAATACTGCAGATAATTATCAGAAAATGGAGAACTTAAAATGGATAAAAAAGTTTATTTCGCAGGTTCGATCCGTGGTGGTCGTGAGGATGCCGCGCTCTATCGTGACATCATCAAACATATTCAGGAGACGGACATCGTGCTCACCGAGCATATCGGCGCGACGGATCTCAATGCACGCGAGCAGGGGGTCAAGGATCAGGACATCTATAATCAGGATATGACCTGGCTGCGCACCTCGGATCTTCTCATCGCAGAGTGCACCCGTCCATCACTCGGCGTCGGCTATGAGCTCTGCGCAGGTGAACACTATGGAAAACCGTGCTATATCTTCTACCGCCCGTCCGTGACACAGCTCAGTGCGATGCTCCGCGGCGACGCGTATTTCCATGTTGACAGCTATGAAACGAAAGAAGAGCTGTTTCAGAAGCTGGACGCGATTCTTCGGGAGGCCTGAACGGTGAACATCGATCGAATGTCGGCTCTCCAACTAAAATAATCAAAAACCGGTTGACAACCTTGGCTGAATTGAGTATAGTATCTAAGTCGCTTGAGAAAAGCGTTTCGGGGTGTGGCTCAGTTTGGCTAGAGCACCTGGTTTGGGACCAGGGGGTCGCAAGTTCGAATCTTGTCACCCCGACGATTGATAGACCATCGAGATTTCGTTCTCGGTGGTCTTTTTTTGCGCTTACATCCGATCGTGGAGTACTGTGCTTCTGGTGCCGGCCCTCCGGGGACCCTGCGCATCGTAAATTGCAAGAAAAACTGACAGAAAGCAGAAATCTGTTTATATTTACGCCCTTTTTACATAAACTGTACTTTATTTTTATTACGAAAATTTTTGAAAACTGTATGAAATTCTTAAGGAATGTGCTATAAAGAGTTTAGAAATTTTAAGTCACGGATCAGGTGACAGATTTCAAATTTATTTGAGAGGTATATGATGATGAAGATGACAAAGAAGATTGCTGCTATGGTGATGACTGGCGCACTGGTTGCTGCTATGTCCGTTCCTGCATTCGCTGGTGTTGCATCCTACGACATCGGTTCCTTAAATGCAAAGAATGCTTACTCTTTCGCTGCTGCTGAGTATGCAAACGCTATTCACGAGGCTGCTGTAGCTCAGGCTGCTGTTGATCCAGCTGCTCCTGTAGTCGTTGCTGCTGCTGACGGCACTCAGGTTGTTTACGCTAACTACTCCGAGTATGCTGCTGCTATGGCAAACGCTGCCCGTGAGGCTTTCGCTGCGCAGGGTATCGACAACGCAGCTGCTTTAGGCTACGGCGTAAACTGATCATCCGTATATACAACTGAATAAATGAACGAATCCCCGGACCGTATGTCGGTTCGGGGATTTTTTCAGCAAAAGAACCACCTGTCACACAGGTGGTTCTCTCTTACACTGAAAGCAGAATCGGATTGGATGTCTGCAAGAAGTACCGCGACAGATTCTCGTACTCATGTACAGCGGACTGTATTACAGCAGTGTGGTGATGATAAAGGCGGTGAACGGCAGGGTCAGGATACTGAGCAGGGTGGACAGGATGACGGCACCGGCGACCTTCTCTTCATCATAGTGGAACTGCACGGCGAAAACCGTACTGATGGCGGCGCACGGGCAGGCTTCGAGCAGCAGGACGACCTCGGAGGCCATGCCGAAGCTGATATGCAGGAAGCCGTAGATCAGCAGACACACGGCAGGAATCAGGAAGAGGCGAATGCTGATGACCGCTGCGACGGCGCGGTCCCGAATCACCTTCGAAAGATCAGAGCCTGCGAGAATCATACCGGTAATCATCATGCTGATCGGGGTATTCAGCCCGCCGATCTGTGAGATCGGCTGATGAATCAGCTCCGGTACCGGAATCTGCAGAAGGTAGATGACGAGGCCGAGCACAACGGCGATCATCGCCGGCGTCCGAACGATCGTGTTCACCACCTTCTTTGCGTCGGTCTGCCCGGAGACCCGGGCATAACCGTAGGTCCAGATCAGGATATTAAAGACGGTGTTGTAGCTGCTTGCATACAGCAGTCCCTCGTTTCCAAACAGTGCCTGAATCAGTGGAAACCCCATGTAGCCGGCATTGGAAAAGATCATCGCAAACTCAAAGATCGCGGCATTTTCCTTCCCCATACGCCGTGCCGCCTGCACAGCGATGACGAGGCCGATCATGATGAGGATGAAGGAGTGGATAAACGCCAGCACGATGCCGTGAAATACCTCTGCATCAAATTCTGTGATATAGGAATTCACGATCATACAGGGCACGACGATCGATACCAGAAGACTGGAGAAGTGCTGACGTGCTTCCGGCTTCAGGGCCTTCGACTTGACTGCGAAGAATCCCACCATGATCAGCATAAAAAAGACGACGACCTGACGGGCCGAAATAAGTGCAAGTTCCATGAAGCCTCCCTGATATGGACAGAAAAAGGTGGCTGACGCATTCATCCGGATCATCGCTGCATGTCCTGCAGTTTTCATCAGATGAGATGTGTGCCACCTGTTGCCATCTTGTGTTACGAATGATTTACGCGGCTGTGATCGAGAGCGTATAGCCTCCCACCGGTACATCGACGCCGGTTTCAGCCGTTGTGGTAGCGCTTACATGATACATCGCCTGTGCAGCTGAATCAAGGTAGATCGTTTCATGACTTCCATTTTCTGCGGCTTTTTCACTTCCTTCGCCGAAGAAATTCGTGAGCATCGGACGAAGCATGGCTTCATCCATCCCCAGTGCGGACATATCCACTGTGATCTGATCCACACGTTCCGGCGCGGTCGTCACATGAACCTCGACCGGTACCGGCGCATCCTGCTGCAGGATGTAGAGCTGCGCGGTGTAGATTCCGCAGCCGTCCGCAGCCCTTGTGCCTGTATCCGTCAGTCGTGTTCCGAGCTGCTGCTCGATTGCCGGGATCCCTGTACCGGATGGCCATGCATCCACCTGCGGCTGGAATGCACCCGCCGCACGGACGTCCGCCGGCGTCGCTTCCACTTCCGTTCGGAAGCGGCCGTTCTTGTCCCGCATCAGCCCCTGCACGGTATCCCCGACGATGGCCGCGGCCTTCGCCAGCTCATCCATTTCCGGTGCGGCGTCGCCGCCCTGCGTCAGCACCGCGGACACGATCCCCTCCATGCTGAACGCGGTATGATCCGAGGATTTGTCTGCGCGCATCGTCGCCTTCTGTCCGCTCATCCGCTTCACAGATTTCACGAGCCGGTCAGTGAGTGGATTTTCACGGCCGTTGCTCACCACAATTTGAAACGCACCGGCGTCTGCATGACCAATGTCTCCGACCTGGATGTCGGCGACCACCCGGTCCTTCTCTTCCTCCGGGAGGCTCGCGAGGTAGTTCCGCGCCCCCGCGAGCGCATCCTCTTCGCCGGTAAAGGCGATATAGCGAAGCTCGACGGCACTCTTCTTTTTCTGTGTCTGCTCCGAAACGGCCTTCAGCACCGCGAGTCCGGCTGCATTGGTCGTACCTTCCGGTGTATAAAGCGCAGTGGACAGCACCACGATGTCTGCATCGGCCGGATCCGTCCCGCCCTGCTGGATCGCGAGGAGCGTATAGCCGTCGGCCGTCTCCGGTGTCGCATCCGTCGTGCTCTGATAAGCGCTCGTCACGGCCTTTTTATAGTCCGCGGCATCGAGACGGAACTGGTGATAGACGATGCGTGGTGCAAGCAGGACGACTCCGAGGAGGAGCGCCCGCACGCCATCGCGCCGTGCCTTCGTATCCTTATAGAGGACGGCATGCAGGAACTGCATCGCTGCAAAGATCAGCACCAGAACGCCGATGACATAGATAAACAGAAATACGAGATCCAGCGGATCCCGCAGCATGTAGGCAATCTTCATAAAACCTGTCTTTCCCTTTTGGTGCCCGGAGGGGCGTTTAATCGGACGTAAAAGCCCTTGCAGTCCGGAGGCGTCCGTCGGCAAAGGCTTTTACGGTCTATAAATCATTACTTCTGCATGTTCTTCAGGGCTTCCACCATCTCGACGTCGTCCTGCAGGACGCGGAAGTTGGTGGTCACTGGCTGTGCACCCGGCTTCGTGATCGTGATCTCGATCACCGAGCCCTCCGGGATACCGGTCGAGACGAAATGCTGGACATAGGAGACCACCTTCGGGTGATCTGCCTGAAACTTCTTGAAAAGGCCGGCGACCTTCATCATCGCTGCTGGATTCATCATTTTTTATTCCTCCGTTTTTAAATCATCTCTGTATATAAGTATTAATTGTAGCTCTTCTTCTCGGAATCAAGCGTGAACCAGAAATCCACACCGGTCCGTGTATTCTTCACACCGCACTTCTGGTGGTGGGACTCCATGATGGCCTTGACGATGCTGAGGCCGAGGCCGCTGCCGCCGTAGGAGCGGGTATGGGCCTTATCGACCTTGAAGAACTTCTCCCAGATCTGCTGCAGGTCCTCCTCCGGAATCGGCTTACCGGTGTTCGACACATGGATCGATACCGTGCCGTTCACTGCCTTTTCAGAGAAGAGGCTGATGTTATTCGGCGCCTGCAGATGGTTGAGGGCGTTGTTCAGGTAGTTCGTGATGACCTCCTCGATCTTGAACTCATCCGCCCAGACCATCGTGCCCTCCGGGATATCGATCTCCACATGGGCATCCTTCTGGCGGATCAGGATATCCGACTTCGTCACGACGCCATGAACCACCTTCGAGATGTCGAAGAGGGCGAAGTCCGGCAGGTCCTTGCCCTGCTCGATCGAGCTCAGATTCATGAGCTCATGCACCATGATGTTCATGCGCTTCGCCTCATCCACGATCACGCCGCAGTAGTATTCCCGCGATGCCGGATCGTCCGCGAGGCCTTCATTGAGGCCCTCCGCGTAGCCCTGGATCAGCGCGATCGGCGTTTTCAGCTCGTGGGAGACATTGGCGATGAACTCCTGCTGGCGCGCCGCGATCTTCGTCTTGTTCTGCACATCCGACTGCAGCTCGTTGTTGGCGGTCTTCAGATCCGCGATGGCGCTCTCGAGCCGATCGGACATGACATTCATCGAGTTTCCGAGCACTCCGATCTCGTCACAGTGACAGCCGGTATAACGAGCCGTGAAATCCAGCCGCGACATGCGTTCACTGAGGCGGGCGAGCTCATTGATCGGCTTTGAGATCTCACGGCTCATGAAGTAGACGATGATCGAACCGATCAGGACGGCGCAGATCCCGATGAGAAGCAGGAAGCGATTAAAGAAGCCCACCGATTCACGGAGACTCGAAATCGGCATCGACATGATAAAGGATGTCGTGTTATCCGAAAAGTAGCCCCAGCTCTCGAGGTAGAGATTTCCGCTGTTCGGATCCCGGTTGCGTTCGATCTTGTAATTATCGAAGCTGGCGAGGATCTTTCCTGTTTCATCCCCCCGGTTACCGAAGATGTACTGATTCAGCTTCTGCATCTGAAGATGCAGATCGCCATAGGTCGAGAAGGCACGATCGGTCTGCGTATCGATGATGATGACACTGACATTGCTCGTCTCCGACAGGCTCTTGAGATACGTGGTCGCCGGTGTTTCCGTCTCCGGATTCGAGGTGTCGTAGTCACTCGGGAAGAGCTGGTCGATACGATCGTCCGCAGCTTCATCACTCCCCAGCATCGTATCGATGGTCGTATAGGCATTCTCGAGGGCGCTGACCTTCTGCATCGTGTAGTAGCCTTCCAGCAGGAAGGAATTGGCCAGTAGGATGGCGACGAACAGGACGGCGATCAGCCCCATGAAGATGAAGGTGAAGCGCCATTTGATACTGCTTTTAAAACGATTCTGCTTTTTCATGCCTTCTCTTCCACTTCGAACTTATAGCCCATGCCCCAGACGGTCTTGATATAATCGCCCTTCGCGCCCATCTTCGCCCGCAGCTTCTTGACATGCGTGTCGATGGTCCGGGCATCCCCGAAGTAATCATAATTCCAGACGTTATTCAGGATCTTCTCCCGGGACAGCGCGATGCCCTTATTCTCGATGAAGTAGAGCAGAAGCTCATACTCCTTGAAGCTGAGCTCGATTTCCGTTCCGTCGATCTTCACCGAGTGCGCCGACTTATCGACTTCGATGCCACCGATCCGTACGACCTCATCCTGGTTCACACCGGAGCGGCGTAGGATTGCCTCGACACGTGCCACCAGGATCTTCGGTGAAAATGGCTTCGAGATGTACTCGTCGGCACCGTACTCAAAGCCCTTCAGCTCGTCCGTCTCCTCGGTGCGCGCCGTCAGCATGATGACCGGCACCTTACTGTGCTCCCGCACGGTTTTCAGCACCTCCCAGCCATCCATCTTCGGCATCATCACATCGAGGATGATGAGCGCGATTTCCTTATCCGCGAAAAAGACGTCGATTGCCTCCTCGCCGTCGCCGGCTTCCACGGTCTCATAGCCCTTGATCTTCAGGAAGTCAGAAATCAGCTTCCGCATCCGTTCTTCATCATCGACCACCAGTACCTTCAGTTTATCCATCCTTCTACCTCTTTATTTTTCTCCGCTTTACATCGTGTGCAGTGCAGCAGATATCTTCCGTCTTCCGTTCTCATCCTGCGCGGACGGCGCCTCCGAGCTGCACGCTGTCTATGGTTCAGCTTCTTCGTCTCCGGAAAATTTCCGGAAGCGAGCGTACCCAGCCATCGTGCTTCGGCTTCGCATCCGACAGCCCGTCCAGCAGAAAGCGGCTCGGACTGCATTTTTTAGCATAGCGACTCTCTGTGAAATAAATGTGAAGTTCTTTCTTCGCCCGCGTGCAGGCGACATAAAATGCCCGCCGCTCCTCCTCGATCTGCGCCGCCGTGACCGCCTTCGTATACGGTGTCACGCCCTCCGTCGCATCGATGAGATGGACGATGTCGAACTCGAGCCCCTTACTGCCATGGAAGGTCATCAGCCGCACCCCGCGCCCCGCCTCGTTCCGGACCGCCGCCCGCTTCAGCTCCTCCCCGTAGTTCTCCGCATAGGCGAGCCACTTCCGTTTATCCGGCTCCTGCCGCGCGGACAGCTCCAGCGCATCCATTATAGCATGGACGCCGTCCAGCTCCGTATGATTTTCCTGAGCCCACGCCTCGAGATAGCTCATATACCCCACGCGGAGGCCAATGTAGATGACCGCGGCTTCGGATGGCAGGGCGCGGATGGCCTTTAAATCCTCCACGAAACGATCGAGGATCACGTCCATCCCCCGCTTATCCCGGTAGTAACGTCGCAGCTTTTCGAAATCCATCGCGCGATCCCGCACGGCCTCCCGCGAGATATAGCGGTTCGGCTTATTCATGATACGCATGAAATCCCGGCGGGTTCCCGTGCCGAGGGCGAGCCGGATATAGGCGAGGATGTCCTGTGCCACCGTACTGTCATAGAGATTTTTCGTATGATCCCGCGTCGTATACGGAAGCTGCAGCCGTACAAATTCGGAGATCAGCGGACGCGCCAGGGTCTGGGTACGGAACAGGACGGCGATGCGCTCCGGCGGAATCCCTCGTGCGAGCTCTTCCCGGATGTTCTTCAGCACAAGTGCATACTCCTGCAGGGTGTCGGCAGTCTGATAGCGCAATGCCCGTCCGCCCGGTCCCTGCACGGCCTTGATTTCCTTCGGGAAACGATGTTCGTTCCGGGCGATGACATGCGCCGAAAATGTGACGGTTTCCTCGTGTGAACGGTAGTTATTTGAAAGTGTGATGCGCGCGGCGCCCGGATAATCGCGCTCGAAGCCGAGCATGATACCGGGGTCCGAGCCCCGGAAGGCGTAGATCGACTGGTCGTCGTCCCCGACGATGAAAAGATTGTTTTCCGGCAGCGCGAGCATACGCACGATTTCATACTGGAGAGGGCTGATATCCTGGAACTCATCGACGAGCAGATACCTGTACTTCTCCTGCCAGCGTCGTAACTCCGCCGGCTCGTCGCGGAAGAGCTGACGACAGCGAAGGAGCATATCGTCGAAGTCCACGAGGCGCTGCTGCCCCAGGCGCTCCTGGTAGCGCAGCATGAGGGCCGTGAACTGCTCGTTCGAGAGCAGGCTTGAATCAAATTCCGAGAGCAGCTTTCCGCTCCCCTTGAAACGGGAGATTTCGCCGATCAGAAGGCGCAGGAAGTCCTGATCATAGCTGCAGTCGATGCCGAGGGCCTCGGCGATTTCACGCAGAATCTGCGACTGTGCCCGTTCGCTCAGGATGTTTTTATACGAAAAGTGATAGCGGATGCGGAGGATGAAGAAAAAGACCGAGTGGAAGGTGCCGAAGCTGACCTGCCCGCCGGCATCGCGCAGGCTGCCCGGGAGGCGTGCATCCTCAGGGGACGAAAAGGCCGGACGATGCCCGGCTTCTGCTTCATAGGCGTCCCCCAGCCGCTGCTTCATCTGCTCCTCGAGGTAGAGCTTCCGGAAGCGGCTCTCCATTTCGAGGGCCGCGGCCTTCGTAAAGGTGATGACGAGGATGTCCTCTGGGCGCACGCCGCTCCGAATCAGCTGCAGGATGCGATGCGTGATCACCGTCGTTTTCCCGGAGCCTGGTCCGGCCAGCACCATCGCCGGCCCGTCTCTGTGTTCGATTGCCCGTTTCTGATCGATAGAAAAACCCATGGCAGTATTCTACCATGGGTTTCTGAAATCTCCTATAGTCGTCAAAACGACCATATTTTCTGTAGCTATAGGTGGATGTGATACGCATATCAGCGTGCGTCAGCACAGCTAAGCTGCGCACCTCTTCGCGGCATGGCCGGATAGGCCTTACGCCTCGAGGCGACGGATGCCGTCGGCGATACGCTGGAGGGACTCCTCCTTGCCGAGGACCTCCATGATCTCGGTCGCACCGGCCGGGGTCATCTGACGGCCGGAAAGAGCGATACGGATCGGCCACATAATGAAGCCGGTCTTGTAGCCCTTCTCCTTACCATACGCGGAAAGCAGCTCGAACAGGGCGTCGTTGGAGAAATCCTCCTGTGCGCTGAGCAGCGGCTGTACCTCGCGGAGAAGCGCGAGCGAATTCTCAAGGGTCGTCTTCGACTTCTTATTGACATAGAGCTCGGTGCTGTACTCCGGAAGGGCCTCGAAGAAGCCGATCATCTCCTCGTTGATGTCTGGGAAGATCTCGATACGGGTCTTCACCATCGTCGCGATGTGCTTGAGATCGAGTGGCTTTGTGATGATCTTCTGGATATACGGAAGCGCACGCTCGTAATACGGATCGAAATCCATCGCCTTGATATACTCACCATCCATCCAGCGCAGCTTCTCCATATCGAAGACCGCCGGGCTCTTCGAGATACGGTGATAGTCGAACTTCTCGATCAGGTCCTGGAGGGACATGATCTCGTTGTTATCCTCCGGTGACCAGCCGAGGAGAGCGACGAAGTTTACGACCGCCTCCGCTACGAAGCCCTGGTCGATGAGATCCTCGAAGGAGGCATGACCGGAACGCTTGCTGAGCTTCTTATGGTTCTCGTCGGTGATGAGCGGGCAGTGAATATACTTCGGAATCTCCCAGCCGAAGGCCTCGTAGAGACGATTGTACTTCGGGCTCGAGCTCAGATACTCGTTGCCGCGAACGACGTGGGTGATGCCCATAAGATGATCGTCGACAACATTGGCGAAATTATAGGTCGGATAGCCATCCGACTTGATGAGCACCATGTCATCGAGCTCGGCGTTATCGACGGTGACGTCTCCGTAAAGCTCGTCGTGGAAGGTCGTCGTGCCCTCGGTCGGGTTGTTCTGACGGATGACATACGGCATACCGGCGGCGAGGTTTGCCTCGATTTCCTCCTTCGAGAGGGAGAGACAGTGCTTATCATAGTGCATGATCTCCTCTCCGTTCACGGTGGTCTTCAGGGACTCGAGACGCTCCTTCGTGCAGAAGCAGTAGTATGCCTTGCCCTCATCGACGAGCTGCTTCGCATACTTCATATAGATGCCCTGTGCACGACGCTCGGACTGCACGTACGGACCGCAGTCGCCCGGCTTGTCCGGGGACTCATCCGCGATCAGGCCGGTATCCGCGAGGGTTTCATTGATAAGCTCGACGGCACCCTCGACGAAACGCTCCTGGTCGGTATCCTCGATACGGAGGAGGAAATCACCGCCCTCATGCTTCGCGATGAGGTAGGCGTAAAGTGCGGTACGAAGGTTACCTACATGCATTCTTCCGGTTGGAGAAGGTGCATATCTCGTTCTGATTTTCATAATATAGAACTCCTTAGTCTCTCAGATCCTGCGGACGCATGGTGAGGTTGATACGGCCCATCTTGTCGACCTCCTGAACCTTGACGGTTACTTCGTCGCCGATGTTGACCACATCCTCTACCTTATCAACGCGGCCATCGGCCAGCTTGGAGATATGTACCATACCATCCTTGTTCGGGCTGAGCTGTACGAAGGCACCGAAGTTCATGATACGAACGACCTTACCGGTCAGTACCTGACCCGGCTCGATATCGTTGACGATGGACTCGATGATCTTCTTCGCCTTCTCGAGGGCGTTCTTATCGATGCCGGAGATGGAAACCATACCGCTGTCATCGATGTCGATCTTTGCACCGGTCTCATCGATGATGCCGTTGATGGTCTTACCCTGCTTACCGATGACATCACCGATCTTCTGCGGATCGATCTGCATGGTGATGATCTTCGGAGCATACTCGGAAAGCTCTGCACGCGGAGCGGCGATGGCATTCTTCATAACGCCATCCATGATGAAGTTACGTGCCTCGTGGGCTCTGTGGATCGCCTCGGTCACGATGTCTCTGGTGAGACCGTGGATCTTGATATCCATCTGGATCGCGGTGATACCCTCATGTGTACCGGTTACCTTGAAGTCCATGTCACCGAAGAAATCCTCGAGACCCTGGATATCGGTCAGTACGATGTAGTCATCATCCGTGTCACCGGTCACGAGACCGCAGCTGATACCGGCTACAGGCTCCTTGATCGGAACACCGGCTGCCATCAGTGACAGGCAGGATGCGCAGGTCGAACCCATGGAAGTGGAACCGTTCGACTCCATGGTCTCGGATACGGCACGGATCGCATATGGGAACTCCTCGACAGATGGAAGCACCGGAATCAGTGCCTTCTCAGCGAGTGCGCCATGACCGATTTCACGACGTCCCGGTCCACGGCTGGCCTTCGCCTCACCTACGGAGTAGCCCGGGAAGTTATACTGGTGAAGGTAACGCTTCTCGGTGATGTACTCGTTGAGTCCCTCGACCTTCTGAACCTCGGAAAGAGGTGCCAGGGTGACGATATCGAGGATCTGGGTCTGTCCACGCTTGAACATCGCAGAGCCATGGACTCTCGGAATCAGATCTACCTCTGCCTCGAGCGGACGGATCTCCTCGATCTTACGACCATCCGGTCTCTTGTGATCCTTCAGGATCATCTTACGAACGGTCTTCTTCTCGTACTGATATACGGCATCCGGAAGCTGCTGAAGGGCATCCTCATCATCCGCGAGTGCCTCCTCGAGCTTTCTGGTCACCTCGGCGATATTGGCATCACGCTGCTGCTTGTCGTCGGTGAATACCGCGTTCTCCATCTCCTCTTCCGGAACGATGGACTTGATCTTATCAAAGAGCGCCTGTGGAACCGCATAGCTCTCGTACGGTGTCTTCTCCTTACCACACTCGGCGATGATGGAATCGAAGAAGCTGATGATCTGCTTGTTGATCTCGTCGGCCTTATAGATGGCCTCGATCATCTGATCATCGGAGATGCAGTTTGCACCGGCCTCGATCATGATGACCTTATCTCTGGTCGAGGCGACGGTCAGGTTCAGGTCGGATACGGTCTTCTCTGCATTGGTCGGGTTGATGATGAACTCACCGTTGATCATGCCGACCTGTGTGGATGCGCATGGACCATCCCATGGAACGTTGGAAATCGCCGTTGCCAGGGAAGAACCAAGCATCGCAAGCAGCTCCGGAGAGCAGTCCTGGTCGACGGACATCACGAGGTTGTCGAGCAGAACATCGTTACGGAAATCCTTCGGGAAGAGCGGTCTCATCGGACGATCGATGACACGGGAGGTGAGGATCGCATTATCGCTTGCTCTGCCCTCTCTCTTCTTAAATCCACCTGGGAACTGTCCTACGGCATACATCTTCTCCTCATACTCCACCTGGAGCGGGAAGAAATCGATACCGTCACGTGGCTGTGCCGATGCGGTACAGGTAGACAGAACGGTCGTATCGCCATAGTGCATCAGTGCTGCACCGTTTGCCTGGGCACATACACGGCCGATATCGACGGTCAGTGTTCTGCCGGCGAGTTCCATTGAATAACTCTTGTACATTCGTACCTCCTTTTATATAGACAGGGAGGTCCAAAAACACTGATCAGGCTCCCTCTTCGTGCGGAACGGGTTCCTGCAGAAAACCGGGCCTCATCAGTGGTCTCGGATACTTCCCTGTCGATGATTTCGATAAATCCATGTGCACGATCGCAGAAAGGCACATAGTCCATATGATTATAGTATAAAAAAAGGACGGAGAAAAGTATCTCCGCCCTTTTTCTTTATAAGTTTACGATTACTTTCTGATGCCGAGCTTCTCGATGAGGGATCTGTAGCTGTCCAGATCGTTCTTCTGAAGGTAAGCAAGAAGGCCTCTTCTCTGACCAACCATCATGAGAAGACCACGTCTTGAGTGGTGATCCTTCGGGTTCTTCTTAAGGTGCTCAGTGAGCTCGTTGATACGTGCAGTCAGAATCGCGATCTGAACCTCTGGTGAACCTGTGTCACCAGCCTTACGGCCGTACTGCTCGATGATCGCTGTCTTCTTCTCCTTGGAAATCATGGTAAATCCTCCTGATTTTAAACTATGTCACACATGGTGACGACTTACGTTAACAGAGCTGCCGGATGGAGTTCCGCGCAACCATGCCAACGCGCATACGAATGTACTCTAACAGAAGTCCCCCGGCTTGTCAATCGCTTATTAGCCGGAACAGGGCACTTTTTCGGGATATTTGTAGTAACCGTTCAGCCGAGGGTGAAGAAGCCATCCCAGCTGAACGGTTACGGATATTTCAGCGTGTTCGGACCGAACATCCTCTTTTGGTCCCGGGCTCAGATGCTTCCGAGCTCCATCGGCCAGGCGGCTGTTGCGGCGACATCCCGCTCAAGCTGTGCCTTCAGCTCGTCGATCGAAGCGAACTTATGCTGGTCGCGGAGTCGCTTTATAAACTCGACGCGGATCTTCTTTCCATAGAGGTCTCCGTGGTAATCGAGGACATAGGTCTCGATGGAGGTCGGATTATCGTCGGCGATGGTCGGATTCGTCCCGACGTTCGTCATACCACGATATAGCTGCTGCCCGATCAGGATGCGGGTGATATAGACGCCCGGCTTCGGATTCAGCTTTCCTTCCTTCGGGAGGATGTTTGCGGTCGGGAAACCGATCGACGCGCCGATCTCCTTTCCGCGCATCACGGTGCCGCTCAGCGCCACATGACGGCCGAGCAGTTCGGCGGCCTTTTCAACATTGCCCTTCTCGATCTCCTCGCGGATGAAGGTGCTGGAGATCTCGCGTTCCTTTCCGTTTTCGTCCAGGACTTCCTTTTTCTGAATCACATGGACCTCGTAGCCGTACTTCGGAGCGCGTGCTTCGAGGAGCGCGGCATTTCCCTGCGCCTTATACCCGAAGGTACAGTCCGTGCCCACGACGATATCCGACGCGTGCATGCCTTCGACCAGGACGGTACGCAGGAAATCCTCTGCAGAGACGCCCATGGTCTCCCGGTTCACCGGATAGGAAAAGACATAGTCGAAGCCGAGGTTGCGAAGGCGTGTCAGGTGCTCGTCGCTGCTCGAAATCGTGTCCTGACGGACGCCGGTGAGGACGTCCTTCGGATTTGCACTGAAGGTCAGGAGCGCTGTTTTCCGGTGCTTCTCCTTCGCGATGCGGAACATGTTCTCGAAGATGAGCTGGTGACCGAGATGGCTGCCGTCGAACTTTCCGAAGGAAACGACCGCCGGCTCCGGGACATACATCGGTGGCTTCACGATACGGATCAGCTCGCCCCGCGCCTCATACCCGGCGATCTCCTCGATGGTCCGGCTGTCGGAGATCGAGAACTGACCGACACGTGTACGCTTCAGTGCAGACATCGCGGCACCACAGCCGAGCTTCTCCCCGATATCCTTGATCAGTGTACGGATATAGGTGCCCTTCGAGCAGGTGACGGTCATCCGTACGTATGGGAGGTCAATGTTGTCGACCGTGATGTCGTGGATGGTGATGCGGTTCGGCTTCCGCTCGATGACCTTTCCCTGCCGGGCGAGGTCGTAGAGCTTCTGTCCGTTCACCTTTTTCGCACTGTACATCGGCGGAATCTGGTCATAAGAGCCGACGAAGCTCTGCGCGGCTGCGCGGAGCTCCTCTTCGCTGAGATCGACCGGATGCTCGCTGAGAATCGTTCCGGTCGTATCCTCGGTATCGGTCAGGATGCCGAGCTTCATCTCCGCCTCATAGACCTTTTCAGTCGCTTCGATCGAGGAGACCAGCTTCGTCGCCGTACCGGCACAGATCACCAGTACACCCTCGGCCATCGGGTCGAGGGTGCCGGTATGTCCTATTTTCTTTTCATGAAGGATGGCACGAAGCTTCTTCGTGACGTCGAAGCTCGTCCAGCCCTTCTCTTTATAAACATTGATAATTCCGTCCATAGTTCCCTTAAAGCCGATTGGATACGAAATCCGGTGCATCCATCTGCTTCGAAAGCTCCTTCGTAATGTTGTTCATCACATCATGGTAGGAGCCCTGAAGTGTACAGCCGGCGGCCATTTTGTGGCCACCACCACCGAAGGTCATCGCCACCTTCGCTACATCCAGCTGGTTATTATTGCTCCGGAGACTGACCTTGAAGTTCTGATTGCTCATTTCATACATGAACATCGCGCAGTCGATGCCTCTCGTCTCCCGCATGGTGCTGACGATACTGTCTACATCCCGGGAGGTGACCTGGTAGAACTTCATATCCTTACAGGTCAGCCAGCCTGCGAGACAGCGATGATCCATCAGCATCAGGCTTTCCATCAGTACGCGACCGAGTACCTGCTGCTGTGCATAGGTTTTCGTATAGTAGCTGTCGTCGATGATACGGCCGAAATCGAGGCCCTTCGTCATCAGGAAGCCGGCGATTTCCATCGTATGCTGCGAGGTGCAGCTGTACTTGAAGATGCCGGTATCATGTGCGATGCCGAGATAGAGGCACTCGGCTACCTTTGCATCGATGTAGCTCGTATCCATCAGATCATAGACGACCTCGGAGGCACTCGAAGCATCTGGACGGATGGAGCCATGCGGGAACTGCTGTGCGCCCGGAACGTGATGATCCGCCACAAACAGCTCCTTCGCATTCTCTGCGAGGCTTCGGAAATCGCCGACACGATCATAGCCGTTACAGTCACAGATAATACAGAGATCATACTTCCGATCGGAAGGTGTATGCACGATGGTATCGATGCCCGGAAGGAAATCATACTTTTCGTTTGCAATCTGCAGGTAAACATTCACCTTCTTATCAGGATACTGATTCAGAATATAATGCTTCGTGCCCAGGGTTGAGCCGAGACAGTCCCCGTCCGGGTTCGTATGGCCCAGGATGCAGATACTGTCTGCCCTATTAATCATCTGCTGAAATTCATTCATCAATCGTACCTTCTCCATATATCAACATATCAAGCGTGATTATGCTTCGTCCGACGGTGCTTCCGAAGAATCCTCTGTATCCTCCGCGGATACCGAAGCGTTCGTCTCCGAACTGCGCTTCGCAGCATCCTCTTCATTCACCTTACGGATCAGCTCGTCCATATGCGCTCCATACATGATGGAGTGATCAGCGACGAACTGAAGCTCCGGTGTATGCCGGAGATTGACGGTCTGTGCAAGCTCACGGCGCAGGAAGCCACTGGCGGCCTTCAGGCCCTCCATGGTCTTCGCAAGCGATTCCTCGCTGCCGAGCACAGAGATATATACCTTACAGTACTGGAGGTCCGGTGTGACCTCGGCGTCGGTGACCGACGTCATCGGGGACACACGCGGATCCTTCAGGTCACGGATTGCTACGGAAAGCTCTCGCATGACCTCTGCGTTAATTCTTGTATTTTTTACAGAACCTTTTTTCAACGCTTAACCTCTTCCATTACATATGCTTCAACATAATCCTCAAGCTCGATCTCATTGAAGCCCTCGAATACAAGACCACACTCGTAGCCGGCCTTGACTTCCTTTACGTCATCCTTGAAGCGCTTTACAGATGCGATTGCGCCCTCCCAGATCTTATCCTGCTTCGGGCCACGGAAGATGCGGGCCTTGGCACCTCTCTGTACGAGACCGTCCTTGACCATACATCCTGCGATGTTGCCGACACCGGACGCCTTGAAGATCTGACGGATCTCGGCGTGGCCGATCACCTTCTCCTCGAAGACAGGGGCCAACATGCCCTTCATCGCATTCTCGATATCCTCGGTTGCCTTATAGATGATGTCATAGAGACGAACATCGACATGCTCACGCTCTGCGATTTCACGTGCGGTCGCATCCGGCTTGACATCGAAACCGATGACGATGGCGTTCGACGCACTTGCGAGTACGACATCGGACTCGTTGATCGCACCGACACCGGAGTGGATAACCTTTACGGCTACCTCCTCGTTCCGGATCTTCTCAAGCGCATCCTTGACGGCCTCTACAGAACCCTGAACATCGGCCTTGACCACGAGCGGAAGCTCCTTGATCTCGCCGGCCTTGATCTGATCGAAGAGTGCATCGAGGGATACCTTCTTCTTGGACTCCTCGACCATCTTCTGCTTGCTCTCTGTGACGAAGGCGGCAGCATAGGCCTTGGCCTCCTTCTCGTTGTCCTTCACCTGGAAGATCTCACCCGCATTTGGAACGGAGCTGAGACCGAGGATCTCACACGGCTGTGAAGGTACGGCCTTCTTGATGCGCTTACCCTTATCGTCGGTCATCGCACGAACCTTACCATACGCAGAACCGACGGCGACGACATCGCCCTGGTGAAGCGTTCCCTTCTGGACGAGGAGACGTGCAACCGGGCCCTTGCCGCGGTCGAGCTCTGCCTCGATGACAACGCCATACGCTGCACGGTTCGGGTTTGCCTTCAGCTCCATCACATCCGCCTGGAGAATGATATTCTCGAGCAGGTCATCGATGCCCATACCGGTCTTCGCAGATACCGGAACACAGATGACATCTCCGCCATACTCCTCCGGGATGAGGTCATACTTCATCAGCTCCTGCTTTACCTTATCCGGGTTTGCCGTCGGCTTATCCATCTTATTGATGGCGACGATGATCGGTGTGTTTGCGGCCTTTGCGTGGTTGATCGCCTCGACGGTCTGCGGCATGACACCATCATCCGATGCAACGACGAGCACAGCGATATCGGTCGACTGCGCACCACGCATACGCATCGCGGTGAAGGCTTCGTGGCCCGGTGTATCGAGGAAGGTGATGACTCTGTCTTCGTCATTTACATTGACCTTTACCTGGTAAGCACCGATGGACTGTGTGATACCACCGGCCTCGCGTGAGGTCACATTTGTATTACGGATGGCATCGAGGATAGAGGTTTTACCATGATCGACGTGACCCATAACGCAGACGACAGGCGGTCTGGTGACCATCTCGTCATCGGAGTCCTCGACGTCATCCTTTACGAGCTCGGCGATGACATCGACCTTCTCCTCCTTCTCGCAGAGGATCTCATAATCAACCGCGATGTTCTCTGCATCCTCGTAGGAGATCTCTGTGTTCAGGGTAACCATCTTGCCCTGCATAAAGAGCTTCTTGATGATTTCAGCCGCCTTGATGCGCATCTTGTCCGCAAGATCCTTGATGGTGATCACCTCAGGAATCGTGATGGACTTGATCTCCTCCTCTACCGGCTTCACAACCTCCGGCTTGATGAACGCGCCCTTGCCGGTCTTCTTCTTGTAGGAGACCTCATCGGCTCTCTCGTAGGACTGCTCTGCCGTATACTTGTTCTGCTTACGGTTGTTCCGGTTCCGCTTTGCTGCCTCCGCCTTCTCGTTATCGAAATTCTTATTTCCGAAGGTCTTTCCGGCCACCGGCTTATGCGCTACGCGGTTCTGAGTCGGCTTCGAAGCGACATCGACGGCTGGTGCAGCACCTGCGCCTGCCGGACGTCTCGTACCGCTGTCTCTTATACACATCTCCGAGCCCACGA
>CALAOB010000053.1 GCA_937927445.1 uncultured Oribacterium sp.
ACTCATTCACAACAAGCATTTCGTGTTCTGCCACATAGCTGACCATGTGGTCATCAACCAGACGCTTCTGCGTCTGACTGGCATACATCAGGCTCTTTTCGCAGACACGGTTCACCATTCGTGGGACACCAGTCGAGATCTGGTAGATACGATCGATGGCCGAGTCGGTAAAGATGTTCTGTGTGCATCCCGCGTATTGCATGTGCGCATTAATGTAGTCCTCGCATTCCGCCCGGTCGAGTGGCGGCACCGTGCAGTAGATATCGATCCGCTGTCGTATCGCGGCGTATCGCTGCAGCTTCAGCTTTCGGTTCCAGAGCTCCGTCTGTCCGGCAAGCACCAGGGCCATCGGACTCTCAGAGTCAAACTTGTAGTTCAACATGAAGCGGAACTCTTCGAGCATTTCCTTATCGAGAAGGTGCGCCTCATCAAGTATGCAGACCACCCGTTTTTTCTGGACGCCCTGAATGACCTCGATCGATGCCTGCAGCTGACGCTTGGCATCTCCGCGATAGAAGCCCGAATCGATACCAAGCTGTTCCAGCAGCCCCTTATAGAACCACTTCGGCGTAAGCTTGGAATCCGACAGGTACAGAAGGATGTACTCGTCCTTCGGAAGCATGGCATCGAACTTACGGAGCAGTGTGGATTTTCCACAGCCCGGTTCTGAGGTGATCACCGCAAACAGCTTCTTGTCGGCAACGTACATCAGACGGCCGAGCACATCACTCATCGCTTTCGTTTCATACAGACACTCCGGTGGAAGGTCTCTGGTGAACGGAGTATGGGTCATACCAAAGAATGCTTCATACATGAGCTCGTCCCTCCTTTCCGTAGTTCGCAAAGGAGATGGCATCGGTCATGAGCCGTTTCGATTCCTTGTGCCGTGCTTCGAGAGCATCCAGCAGTCGGGAGGTCTTCGGCGTCTCTGGCTGCATCGATGGAGGCAAAGACGGTGCCTGAGCACAGTAGCCGCTGATCACCAGCGGTTTTGCAGTAAATGGGTCGATACCCGGATGGCTGATCGTAAGGATCTCTGGATTCGCCGGATCATAGGCGATCTCAACCTTTAAGCCGATCAGCTCCGGTTTCGTCTCATACCGCCTGCCTCTGAACTGGATACATGCGCCCTTGTCGACCCGTCGATTTTCATGATGCAGAAATGCTTCTGCGATGGTATTGACATCGATAAAGTTCAGTGGACGTGTATCCCGATTCCATTCCTGCCGTGGTGTGATCCCTTCCGGTGGAACATCTGCGTTGAGGCACTGATAGTACTCGGCGATGCCAGCATGAGGATCGTTATGGTAATGGTCCTCGAGGTAGATACTCCACAGACGGTTGAGTTCATCCAGTGATCGGACGTTTTTCAGTTTGCTTTCCCGAACGAATGCATCCACCACCTGATGGAATTTCTCGATTTTGCCTTT
>CALAOB010000054.1 GCA_937927445.1 uncultured Oribacterium sp.
GCAGCGCGGAAGGCGCGGGCGCTGTCGTACTCGCAGTTGTTGCCGGGGAACACGGGGATGATCACGCGCGGGCGGGCGATCTTGGCGCCACCGTACACATGGATATCCTTGGCGCGGAAGTCGATGGTCTCGACCTCGGGGGTCTCGCCGGCGCTGCGGTAGGCGAAGACGCCCTCGATGCTCGTCTCGAGGCTCTCGTTTACCTTCGGACCAGAGGTGACCGGGTTCATATCGACGCCCATCCCTCTCGAAATCTCGTTCTCCGGAATCAGACCGACGGACAGCAGCAGCGTATCACAGCTGTACTCCTCCTCGGTGCCCGGAATCGGCTTCCCGTGGCTGTCCACCTCCGCGAGTGTGACACCCTCGAGGCGCTCCTTGCCCTTGATATCCACGACGGTATGGCTCAGCTTCAGCGGGATCCCATAGTCGTCGAGGCACTGCACGATGTTTCGCTTGAGTCCGCCGGAATACGGCATCAGTTCCGCCACGACCTTGACCTTCGCGCCCTCGAAGGTCATACGTCTCGCCATGATGAGGCCAATGTCGCCGGATCCGAGGATCACCACCTCCCGTCCAGGCATGAAGCCCTCCATGTTGACGAGCCGCTGCGCCGTACCGGCAGAGAAGATACCGGCCGGTCGATAACCCGGGATGTTAAGTGCGCCTCTGGAACGCTCACGGCAGCCCATCGCCAGTACGACGGCCTTCGCCTGGATCTCGAAGAGCCCCTCTTCACGATTCATCGCCGTCACTACCTTCGCCGGACTGATATCCATGACCATGGTGTTCAGCTTATACTCGATGTTCATCGCACGCGCCTCGTCGATGAAACGTCCTGCGTACTCCGGTCCGGTCAGCTCCTCCTTAAAGGTATGCAGTCCGAACCCGTTATGGATACACTGGTTCAGAATACCGCCCAGCTCCTTATCTCTCTCGAGGATGAGGACACTGTCCACGCCGCTTTTCTTCGCAGAAATCGCAGCAGCCAGTCCTGCCGGTCCTCCGCCTATAATTACGATGTCATACGCTTTCATGTTGTGCTGCCTCCCTCTTATAACGAATCCTTATTGGTTCCGACGACGATCTTCGAATCGCCACCGGATTTCGTGATGTCAAACATACTGACATGCCGCTCACGTGCGAGAATCTCCATGGTTCTCGGTGAGCAGAAGCCTGCCTGACAACGCCCCATACCGGCTCTCGTTCTGCGCTTCACACCGTCGAGTGACTTCGCACCGAGCGGGCGGTGGATGGCATCGAGGATCTCGCCTTCGGTGATCATCTCACAGCGGCAGATGATATTGCCGTAAGCCAGATTCTTCCGGATGAGTTCGATTCGCTCCTCCTTCGAGAGGGCATCCGGATCCAGAACGCCTTTTCTTGTGGCAACAAAGTTCTCATTCTTCTCCAGATTCAGCTTCTCTCTCAGGATCTCGGCCACCATCTCGCCGATCGCCGGTGAGCTGGTGAGGCCAGGCGACTCGATGCCGGCGCAGTCGATGAAGCCCGGCGCATCCTCGAGCTCTCCGATCAGGAACTCATGGCCATCCTCGTGTGCACGGAGTCCTGCGAAGGAGGTGATCACCGAACGCATCGGGATGTTCTTCACATTCATACCGCACTTTGCGATGACCTGATCGAGGCCCTCTCTCGTCGTATTGGTGCCTTCCTTATCCTCGATGTCGATCGCGGTCGGACCGAGGATGAGGTTTCCGTGTACGGTCGGTGCCACGAGAATACCCTTACCGAACTTGCCCGGCAGCGCGAAAATCGTCTTGCTGACGAGATTACCCGCGGTCTTATCGAGGAGGCAGTAGTCACCTCTTCGCGGGGTGATGTGGATTTTCTTCGCACTCACCATGTTGTGGAGCCTGTCTGCGTAGACGCCGGCAGCATTGACCACATACTTCGTCTCAAAGGTACCCTGATTTGTCTCGATCGCCCAGCCGCCCTCGATCGGATGCAGGCCGGTCACCTCGGTATCAAACTTAAACTCGACGCCGTTTACGCAGGCATTCTCTGCCATCGCGATGTTCAGGTTGAACGGGCAGACGATGCCGGCGGTCGGTGCATACAGGGCGGCGTATGCATCGTCCGAGATATTCGGCTCCATCGCCCGGAGCTCCTCCCGGTTCAGGATGCGGAGATCCTTGACACCGTTTGCGACGCCCCGGTCATACAGCGTCTGAAGGTTCGGCATATCCTCCTCATGGAGACATACGACCAGGGAACCGTTCTTCTTAAACGGGAAGTCCAGATCCTTCGCGAGCTGCTCCATCATCTGGTTTCCACGCACATTCAGCTTCGCCATCAGGGATCCCGTCGCCGCATCATAGCCGGCATGGACGATCGCACTGTTGGCCTTCGATGTACCACAGCACACATCCTCTTCTTTTTCGATGACACAGGCATTTACTTTATATCGTGACAGCTCGCGCGCGGTAGCTGCACCGGAGACACCTGCTCCGATAATAATTACATCATACATATTCCAGTTACTCCTTTATCTGCTATCAGCTCAGCCACAGTGTACGCCCCGGTTTTTCGCGGGGCAATGCACTGCGAAAATTTTACAGCCGCTTTACAGCTTCTGTACTTTTGAAAAGAGCCTGTCAAGAAAACGCACCCATCATGCGCTTATCCTGACAGGCTCTCTCATCTCATGCCTTCACGATCTTAAGTTTCTTTCATCACCACGGAATTGCGTTGTACAGTAATACAGCGACGATCGCACCGATGATCGGTCCGATCACCGGAACAACCAGGCCGTAACTGAAATTCGAATCGCCCTTGCCCTTGATCGGCAGAACCGCATGTGCGATACGAGGTCCGAGGTCTCTTGCAGGGTTGATCGCGTAGCCGGTCAGGCCGCCGAGCGACATACCGATGGAAACGATGATGCCGAATACGAATAACTTATCTACACCTGTTGCGAGGCCGGTTACATTGCCGATGCCCTTGATGGCGAATACGAGAACGAAGGTACCTACTGCCTCAGAAAGGATGTTCAGTGCTCTGTTGTCAACGGAAGGACCGGTACTGAACACACCGAGCTTCGTGCCAGGATCGTCGGTCGCGTCGAACTGTGCCTTGAAGAGCAGGTAAACGATGCAGGCACCTACAAATGCACCTGCGATCTGTGCGATGATGTAACCAGGAACCATGGACCATGCGAAGCTGCCTTCGACTGCCAGTGCGATGGTCAGTGCCGGGTTAAAGGATGCACCGGATGCTTCACCGAAAATGAATGCCGGAACCAGAACCGCGAGGCCCCATGCCAGGGTGATCTGAACCGGGCCTGCGCCCTTCATACCGGACTTGTTCAGTGTTACGTTTGCTACAACACCATCACCCAGGATAATCAGCATCATCGTGCCTAAAAACTCGCCTATATACGGTAACATTTTACTTCCTCCTGTTTCTTTTCAATCTCTGTTTCTATCCCCTTTATGATTTCTACGGGTGCCGGATGGCGCATCACCATCCGGCATACGAATCGTTCATTTATACTTCCGGTCTGCAGAAGTTCAGTCTTCCTTCGCCCAGCCGTACGCGTACTTGACCGCCTTGTTCCAGCCCTTGATCTTCTTCGCTCGGTCTTCGTCAGAAATCTTCGGCTCGAAGGTCTTATCGATCGCCCAGTTCTTGATGACGTCTTCCTTGCTGGTCCAGTAACCGACGGCGAGGCCTGCGAGATAGGCAGCACCCATCGCGGTGGTCTCTACGCACTGCGGACGCTCCACCGGCGCGTTGATGATATCGGACTGTGTCTGCATCAGGAAGTCGTTGGCACTTGCGCCACCGTCCACCTTCAGAGCAGCGAGGTCGATACCGGAGTCCGCCTTCATCGCCGTCAGAACATCATTCACCTGATATGCGAGGGACTCAAGCGTTGCACGGATGATGTGGTACTTATTCACACCACGTGTGATACCGACGATGGTTCCTCTTGCGTACTGATCCCAGTGTGGAGCACCGAGGCCGGTAAATGCAGGAACGACGTAGCATCCGTTGGTATCCTTTACCTTCTTCGCCATGTACTCGGAATCTGGTGAAGAATCGATGATCCGAAGCTCATCTCTCAGCCACTGAACCGCTGCACCTGCAACGAAGATGGAACCCTCGAGTGCGTAATTCACCTTGCCGTCGAGTCCCCATGCGATGGTGGTTACGAGGCCGTTCTTCGAGAAGATCGGCTTCTCACCGGTGTTCATCAGCATGAAGCAGCCGGTTCCGTAGGTGTTCTTCGCTTCACCAGGATTGAAGCAGGTCTGTCCGAAGAGCGCGGCCTGCTGGTCACCTGCAGCACCTGCGATCGGAATCGCGCCACCGAGGTACGAAGGATCGGACTCGCCGTATACGCAGCTGGACGGCATCGGTGTCGGCAGCATGCACTTCGGGATATCAAGCTCTGCGAGGATCTCATCATCCCACTCCAGTGTGTTGATGTTGAACAGCATCGTACGGGAAGCGTTGGAATAATCGGTTACATGAACGCGGCCCTTGGTCAGCTTCCAGATCAGCCATGTCTCAACGGTACCGAACAGGAGCTCACCCTTCTCCGCTCTTTCTCTTACACCCTCTACGTTATCGAGGATCCACTTTACCTTCGTTCCGGAGAAGTACGCGTCGATGACGAGACCGGTCTTCTCTCTGAACTTGTCGGTGAGGCCCTTCTCCTTCAGGCTGTCACAGTACTCGGAGGTTCTGCGGCACTGCCATACGATCGCATGATATACCGGCTCGCCGGTCGCCTTATCCCATACGATGGTGGTCTCACGCTGGTTGGTGATACCGATACCTGCGATATCCTCTGCGGTTGCACCGATCTTGTTGATCGCCTCGACCGCTACACCGAGCATGCTCGCCCAGATCTCCTCTGCATCATGCTCTACCCAGCCCGGCTTCGGGAAGTACTGAGTGAACTCACGCTGTGCTACGCTGCACATCTCACCCTTCTCGTTAAACAGGATACACCGGTTACTTGTCGTTCCCGCATCCAGCGCCATTACATACTTAGCCATACCTTTTTTCTCCTTTGCTCAATGTTTCTGCATGTTTTTCATCACGCGCCTTTAGTAATCAAAGAGTTTGTCAACTACATCTCCCATACACCATGGTTCGTCGACGAAACCGCGATCGCGCCAGCGGTCAGAGCCGCCATCACCGATTCCTTATCCGAGATAAGCCCCCCTGCGATGATCGGCGTCTTCGACTTCGCACAGGCGTTTGCGATGATCTTCGGCATCACGCCCGGAAGCACCTCGATGAAGTCCGGTCGTACCGCACGTTGCTGCTGACGAATGTTTTCGTACGACATCGAATCCAGCAGGAAGTAGCGGAGAACCGTAAACATCTGAAGCTCTCTGGCTCTTCGAATCAGCGCCGCCTTCGTCGATATGATTCCATCTGCCTCTGTGGTCTTCTGGATGAAATCCACCACAATTTCCTTACTGCTCAGTCCGCTGATCAGGTCGATGTGCACCATCGCCACCTTTCCGGCGTCCTTCACTTTCTTTACGATCTCACCGATGGAACAGATATCTCCGAATAAGATGAAGACGACACGGATGTCCTCTAAGGAACAGCAGATCTCCACATCCTCCATGCTCTTCACCGCTGCGATGATCGGATTACCCTCGACAGCTTCATAAAATGAACCCAAGCTCTGTACCTCCTCCTGATTTTTGGGTAATAAAAAAGAGCGACATCGTATAACAGCCTTTCAGCTGGTCCCCAATTCGCTCTCCTATCACGGCTTCACTCTTCAATTACTTTTTAACTATATCTACTATAACATATTGCACAAAATTGTTCAACTATCATGATGCGATTTTGTACAAATTGTGCTATATGCACAAAATTCGATACAATTTCGGCCGTTTTTAAACTGAAACTTTAGATTTCTTTATGCAATTTTAATAAAAACTGTTTCCATAATCAACGCTTGTCAATTAAATATCAATGTTTACATCCGTAGCAGCAGCTCCTTCGCGACGACGTCTCCGCCCTCGAGATAGTATCGCGGCACGCGCTTGCTGACGGCGCAGATGAGCTCGTACGGGATGGTGCCGGCGAGCTCTGCGAGCTTCTCTACCGGCTGCTGTGTGCCGAAGATCTCCACGACACTTCCGACGTCAACATCGGCCTTATCTGTGAGATCGATCATGCACATATCCATGCAGATCTTGCCACGCTGGGCCGCCGGACCATCGACGGTCATCAGGCTGCAGCGGTTCGACAGCACGCGGAAAAAGCCGTCGGCATAGCCATACGGTACGACGCCGATGCGTTCCTTTTTCGTGGTCGTATAGATGCCGCCGTAGCTGATGTGCGTGCCGGCCGGATAGATCTTGATCGTGCTGACGGTTGTCTTCAGGGACATGAGCGGCCGGAGGCCGAGCTTCTGCGCGAACGCACCATAGCCGTACAGCAGGAGCCCCGGGCGCACCATATCGAGTCCGGTCTCCGGATAATCCACCGTCGCACCGGTATTGGCGCAGTGACGGAGAGCGAAGCGATGCCCCCACTTCGCCTCGACGGCTACAATCACGTCTGTGAAGAGCTTAAACTGATGCTCGGTATACGCCCGGCAGTCCTCGCCCGGCTCATCGGCCACCGCGAAGTGCGTGAAGATGCCCTCCGCCTCGAGGCCCGGCAGCCGGCACGCCTCCACGATGCCGTCGACGCCATGCTGGAAATAATCGCCGTCACAGATGTAGCCGAGCCGCGACATACCGGTATCCACCTTGATATGAATCTTCAGCGTGCCACCGTACTTCACCGCCTCCGCACTATATTCATGTGCCTTCGCCTCACAGGTCACCGCCTGCGTGATGTGAAAGCAGATCAGCCGGTCGACCTGCTCCTTCGGCGTGTGTCCGAGAATCAGAATCGGCATCGTGATGCCATGAAACCGGAGCTCCATCGCTTCGTCAATGCTGGAGACCGCGAGGTAATCCGCCCCGAGCTCCTGCAGCTTCTTCCCGATCTGTACCGAACCATGGCCGTAGGCGTCGGCCTTCACCACACCGAGAAACTTCCGCTCACGTCCGATGTAGTCCCGAATCGCATGATAGTTGTAGCTCAGAGCATCGAGATCGATCTCCGCCCAGGTCCTCCGAAGTGTTGACGTCATATCTGTAGATTTCATCGCATGCAGCCTCCCACTGGTCTTTGTATCCCCTTCCGTTCACAATCTCTGATGATTCAGATATATCGAGTGTGCACAGTACTTCTTGAAGGTTCATCACTGATAATTTAGTTATACCATGCTTTCGACGCGTGAAACATTGAAATACTGCATGTTTAAATTCCATACTTCTCTCATGACATGATTGCTGTATCATTTTAATAGTGTGCTATTGACATCGTTTTAAAAGCGTGCTATCGTTGTCACAGTTCTGAAAGGAGGTTCTGATGACCGATATGATTTCCTGTGGTCTGCTGCTCAAGTCGCTGCATGACCGACTGGAGAAGCGAGCGAATAATACCCTGCGTGGGAAGGATCTCACGATGATGCAGGTGGCGGTGCTGATGGAGCTTCAGAAAGCGGAGCATAAGCAGCGATCCATGAAGGATCTGGAGCACATCTTCTGTCTCGCGCAGCCTACGGTTGCGGGGATCATCTCCCGGCTGGAGCAGAAGGGCTTCGTCGAGGCGTTCGGAGATACTTCCGACAAGCGGATCAAGCTGGTTCATATCACGCCCACCGGAGAGGCCTGCTGCCAGGAAGCGGCTGGATACATGGCGGAAGCGGAAGCGCGACTGCTCCATGGTTTTTCCGAAGAGGAGAAAGCCCTGTTCCATCAGCTACTGGCGAGAGCCGCTGAAAACATGAAGTAAATCCCCGCCAGTCATGGCGTGCATATTTAAAAGCACATCGATAGCGTGCTATCGTGCAACAAAGAATACTATGGAGGAAATTTATATGGAAGATCAAAAGTCGATGGAGATTTTTGCGAAGGCACCGATTCATAAGGCGGTATTACAAAACGCCTTGCCTGCGATGGCGGCGATGCTCATGGTGCTGATCTATAATCTGGCGGATACCTTTTTCATCGGGCAGACCCATGACGATCTGCAGGTGGCCGCGGTTTCTCTGGCCACGCCGGTGTTTCTGCTCTTTATGTCGGTGGGCACGGTCTTCGGCATCGGTGGCACCTCGGTGATCTCCCGCGCCCTGGGCGAGGGACGTCGCGAGTATGCGAAGAAGGTCTGCTCGTTCTGCATGTGGTGCTGTGCAGCTGTCGGTCTCCTGATGTCTGCCGCGTTCCTGCTCTTCATGGATCAGATCCTCATCCTGATCGGTGCCAGTGCGGAAACCTGGAGCTACGCAAAAACCTATCTGACGATCGTGAGCTGCTCCGGTCCCTTCGTCCTGATCGCCAACTGCTACTCCAACGTCGTCCGGGCCGAGGGGCAGTCGGGGAAGGCGATGATGGGACAGCTTCTGGGCAATCTCCTGAATGTCGTGCTCGATCCGCTCATGATCCTGGTGTTCGGCTGGAACATCGCCGGTGCGGCCATCGCGACGGTCATCGGCAATGTCGTGGGCGCCACTTATTACATCGTCTACTTTCTGAAAGGAAGCTCCTCCCTCAGTATTCGTCTCCGGGATTTCACGGTGAAGGGCGGTGTCGCCTCCGGCGTTCTGGCGATCGGTATCCCTGCTGCGCTCGGCAATCTGCTGATGAGCCTTTCCAGCATCCTCATGAACAGTCAGATGGCAAGTTACGGCGACATGGCGGTCGCCGGCGTAGGCGTCGCGATGAAGGTCACCATGATGACCGGTATGGTCTGTATCGGCCTCGGCCAGGGCGTTCAGCCGCTGCTGGGCTACTGTGTCGGTGCCAGAAACTGGGATCGCTACAGAAGCGCTCTCCGCTTCTCGCTGATCTTTGCCTTTTCCCTCAGCACCGTCCTGACCCTGATCTGCTATCTCTTCACCGGACAGATCGTCAGCGTGTTCCTCACGGATGCATCCGCCTATGACTATGGCGTTTCCTTCGCCCGCATCCTTCTCTGCACGAGCTTCCTCTTCGGTGTATTCTATGTGCTGATCAACGCGCTCCAGGCCTATGGTGCCGCGACCGAGTCACTGATCGTCAATGTCTCTCGCCAGGGACTGATCTATATCCCGGCCATGCTCATACTCGGTGCGATCTTCCATGAAACCGGACTGATCTGGGCCCAGCCGGTCGCCGACGTGCTGTCCCTCCTGCTGGCCATCGTCCTGTACATCCGCATCTCGCGGAAAGAGGCTAAAACGCGCTGATCCTCACATCCACCTGTGTCGGAAATAGCCATCACCAGATATCTGATTCTTACAGCATCAAAGCCTCCGTATGGCCGGAATTCATCATCCGGTCATACGGAGGCTTTTCATATGACGATGCTATATTCAGATGCTGATCGACCAGCGGTTCGTATACGTCTCCCCCGGCTCCACGGTGATGAAGTCCGGCTTCGTTTCGAACTCATCGATGATGCCGTCCGTCGATGGGAGGGACGACCACGGCTCGATGCAGACGAACGGGGCGTCGGTTTCCGGAGCGTGCCAGATGCCAAGATACGGCATGTCCGGGAAGGTCACGGTGACCTTCTTAGCGTCCTTCTGCGAGCCCAGCGTGACCGTATGCGGCATATCCTTCAGGATGATGGCATCGTGATCAAACAGGCTGTGCTGCAGCGGCAGATAGCGCCCCTCTTCCAGTGCGTAGTCATGCATGCCACCGCTGATCGTATACCGCTCCGTGAGCTCCTTCTGCTTCGGGATCGATACCTCATGGAAGTCAAGCCGATAGTCCTCGAAGCGGAGCGCCGGATTCAACGGCACATTGAAGCCCGGGTGGATACCGTAGCCGAAACGCATCGTACGCGTATCGCAGTTTCGAACCTGGAACTTCACGCTCAGCGTTTTTCCACATAAGCTATAGAAGATATCCACGGTCCAATCGCGATCATAAAGCTGCCGCGTCGACGCATCCGCCTGAAGCTGCAGATGCAGGGAAGTTTCACTCTCCTCCACCTTCATAAGCTCGTAATCCCGCAGGAAGCCATGCTGGCCCATCTCATGCAGCGCGCCATCCATCCGATACTGATTATTCGTGAGCCGTCCGATGCACGGGAACAACTGCGGCGCATGCCGCTTCCAGTACCTCGCATCCCCGATCCAGATATACTCCGTCTGCTCCGCATCCCGCAGGGACACCAGCTCGCCGCCCCTACTCGACACCTGCACTTCCATCTCTCTGTTCCTAAGTGTATAAATCATCGCCACTCCTTCTTTCTCACAGGATCGTCATATAATTAACGATATAACTATACCCTATTTTCTCTAATAAAGAAATAGAACACGATCGAGTAGGAGGCGGTGACTAACCGCCGTCCTCTCACACCACCGTGCGTACCGT
>CALAOB010000055.1 GCA_937927445.1 uncultured Oribacterium sp.
GCGCGGCGAGACGATCTCCTCACAGACCGGGCAGCGGCGCGGGAACAGGACCGACAATATTTCAGAGTGAATTTTCGTCATGGCTCACCTCCTGGAGCCGCTCACTGAGGGAGGAATAGCGCTTCGCCTCGGACGCGTTGTGGAGCATCTGCTCGAAGATCGGCGGGTTGCCGACGAGGCAGACGCAGGACTTCGCGCGGGTGACGGCGGTGTAGAGCAGGTTCCGGTTCATGAGCATAGACGGGCCCTGGTACATCGGGACGACGACCGCCGGGTACTCCGAGCCCTGGGACTTGTGGATCGTGATCGCGTAGGCGAGCTCGAGGCTCTCGCAGTCCTTGAAGGCGTACTCGACGAAGCGGTCGTCGAAGCGAACCGTCAGGTTCTGGGCAAAGCTGTTGATCTCGGTGATGATGCCGATGTCGCCGTTGAAGACGCCCTCGCCCTTCTCGGTCGGGATGCCGTAGCGGCCGCGGATCTCCCAGATGAGGTTGTAGTCGTTCCGGATCTGCATAACCTTATCGCCGACGCGGAACAGGGTGCCTCCGATCTCCTTTTCGGTCTTGCGGCTGCTCTTCGGGTTCATCTGCTCCTGGAGGAGCTGGTTCAGGCGCTCGACGCCGAGCGCACCCTTCCGCTGCGGGGTCATGATCTGGATGTCGAAGGGATCCACGCCGAGGTAGCCCGGGAGCTTGTTCAGCACGAGGGCGGCGATGGCTGCAAAGATCTGATCCGGCGTCTGACTCTTGATGAATAGAAAGTCCTTCGAGCGCTTGCTGAGGTCGACCGGCTCGCCTTCATTGATCTTATGGGCGTTTACGACGATGTCCGATGCGGCGGCCTGACGGAAGATGTGGCGGAGCTGGATGGTCCGGATCACGCCGGAGGCGATGATGTCGCGGAGGACATTGCCGGCACCGACCGATGGCAGCTGGTTTGCGTCACCGACCATGATGAGGCGGGTGCCGCGGTGGATGGCCTTCAGGAGGGCGTTCATGAGGAAGATGTCGACCATGGACATCTCGTCAATGATGACGACGTCGCACTCGAGCGGATTGTTTTCGTTGCGCTCGAAGTGACCGCGCACCTGGTCGCCGCCCTCTTCCTCCTCGTCCGGGCGGCCCTGGTACTCGAGGAGGCGGTGGATCGTGGAAGCCGGCCAGCCGGTGGCCTCGGACATGCGCTTCGCGGCGCGGCCGGTCGGGGCACCGAGCAGGATGGTCTTTCCTTCGTCCGCAAACATACGGATGATGGTGTTGATGGTCGTGGTTTTTCCGGTACCCGGGCCGCCGGTGATGACGAGGAGGCCGGAGTGGCCGGCGGTGAGCACGGCGTCGCGCTGGAGCGGGTCGAGCTCGATGCCGTTCTTCTCCGTAATCTCATCGATTGAAGCCGCACGCTTCGCGTCGAGCTCGGCATTCTCGACCGTAACGTTCAGGTCCTTCAGCATCGTCGCAACCTGGAGCTCCGTGTAGTAGATCGACGCGCGGTAGACGTGCGTCGCCTGGTCCGCGTGCAGCGCCGGATTGGCGTCGTAGAGTGACGGTGCCATGGCATCGAAGGCGGTCGGGTCAGACGAAACAGCGGATGTCTGGGAGCCCGGGGCAGCGAGGGTGGTCGCACCGTCTGCCGTTGAGGCTCCGGTGTCGGGACCGGACGTCGGACCGGCATCGCAAGCATTGCCCAGAAAATCGGAGATGCTGCGCGGGTGGCTCGACTTCACCATGACGCGGCCCTTCATCTGTAGCTCGAGGAGGTACTGGTTCATGTCCTGAATCGTGATGTTCAGGAGCGACTCCACGGAGGCCCAGAGCTCCGGGAGCGGCAGGTAGCAGTGGCCGTTGCTCTCCGCCATGCCGAGCGCGTACTGGATGCCGGACTCGATGCGGAAGGCAGAATCCTCCGCGATGCCGGCGTTCCGCGCGATCTCGTCGCAGGTCCGGAAGCCGAGGCCCTCGATGTCCTCCGCGAGGCGGTACGGGTTATCGCGGACAATGTCGTACATCTCGTTGCCGTAGCGATTATAGATCTTGCCGGCGAGGTTGATGGAGATGCCGTACTTCTGGAGGAACATGACGGCGTCCTGCATGTCGCGCTTCGCGTTCACGGAAGCGGCGATGTCCATCGCCTTCCGCGCGGAGATGCCCTTGATCTCGGCGAGGCGCTCCGGCTCCTCCTCGATGATGCGCATGGTGTCGTCACCGAACTTCTTCACGATGCGGGAGGCCATCGCGGCACCGACGCCCTTGATGGCGCCGGAGCCGAGGTAGCGCTCGACGGCTTCCTGGGTCTTCGGCGCGACGACCTGGTACTGATCGATGACGAACTGGGTACCATAAATCTGGTGAGTGGCCTCGTGGCCATCCGCCTTGATATTCTCGCCTGCCTCGATGCCCGGCAGCGTGCCGACGAGGGTGTAGGTCTTTCCCTCCATCACGCCCGTCATCACGGTGTAGCCCGTCGCCGGACTCTGGAAAATGATATGATCGATGTAGCCCTCAAAATATTCCAAGCTGTGTTCTCCTGAAAATGTAAACGTGTCGTGCCTGCTGAAGCCCTCGCCGCCCGCCACCGCAGCTCCGTCGGCTGCATTGGCCGAGTGAACGCTCAGCTGAAATCAAGAAAATGCCCGTTTGTGAAACGGGCATCTTCAAACACCCCCTGCCCCCTCAATCTTTGAGGGGGATTTTGTTTCCTTCCCTCCATGTTGCTGATTTCATGAGCTGTCATGGAACTGCTCTCATGAGTTGTCGCTGAGT
>CALAOB010000056.1 GCA_937927445.1 uncultured Oribacterium sp.
TAAATGGGGGTGCCTACTTTATTTTGTGTCCACACTTATGGGTACAGTATAAAAATCACAGCTTTTTGTAGGCACATTTCGCTTTTAAAGCGCTTACAGTGCCTGCAGTTATAAAAAATATAAAGTGGCACCATAGGCATCTTCGATGATTGAAGTGCTTACAGTGCCACTTTTCTGTTTCAGGAAATCAGTTTAAAACGATCACATCTCGGCGATCAGCTGCCGGAGCCGTGCTTTTTCGGCCTCGCCACCGAAGATTGCGTCGGCAGCATTGAACAGAAGCTGCTTTTCCTCGTCTGCGGTCAGGCCGATGGCCTGCTCGAGCTTCGCGAACTCCTTCGACTCCGTGGTATCGGAAACGGTCATGTTGTCGGTGTTGACCGTGGCCTTCACGCCGGCTTCGAGCAGCGCACGGATCGGGTAATGTGCCATGTCCGGGAACATCTTCGTGTTGAGATTCGAGGTCGGGCAGCACTCCAGCGGGATCTGCTTCGCGGCGAGCTCCTTCACGAGCGCGGCATCCTCGAGTGCGCGGACACCATGGCCGATCCGGCGGGCACCGAAAGCAAGCGCGGTGCGGATGGAATCCGGTCCATCGGCTTCACCGGCGTGGATCGTAAACGGAACCTCGAGTGCACGCGCCAGTGCGAAGACATCCCCGAAGTCGCGCGTCGGGAACAGTGCCTCTGCGCCGGCAAGATCGAGCGCCACCACGCCCTTTCCGAGGTACTTCGCGGCCACTCGAACCGTCTCCAGATTTGCTTCCTTATGATCGCTGCCACGCATCGCACAGAGGATAAGGCCGGCATGAAGCTCCGGTGTCGTCTCCGCACAGGTACAGCTGTACTGCTCCTGCTCGAAGCGACGAAGCCCCGCCACGGCCGCCTCGACCACCGCCGCCTGCGTAAGCCCCTGCTGACAGTGGAACTGCGGTGCGAAACGGATCTCCGTATACACCAGGCCCTCCGCGCGCTGCACATTCAGAAGATCATATACGATCTGTTCAATGTTTCCGGCGCTCTGCATGAGCTGAAGCGGAAAATCAAACTTCTCCAGATATTCATTGAGATCCCGGCAATCCTCCGGCACCGAGAGCAGCGGATAGAGCTCCGCATCCGTCTTCGCCGGCATCCCCGCCTGCTGCATCAGCTTATGGACGGTCTCATATGGAAGCGAACCATCCAGATGGACATGTAAATCAATCAGTCGTTTCATAGCACTCACCCTCTTCTACATATTCAGCAAATCTGAATGGCTTCCTGTATCTACTAAAGTTAATGTGAGAATATCATTTTCAATCAGATAGATCAGTAGCCAATCCGGCTGTATATGACATTCACGGAATCCTTTAAATTTTCCTTTTAACTCATGATCGCGGTATCTTTCTTCTAATACTTGACCCTGACGTAAAGCATCGATGACATCATCAAGGAGTGTTAAATCCTTTCCGCGTTTTTTCATCAGCTTATAGCTTTTCTTATAAGCTGTAGTAAATCTAATCTCTAACACTTAGTCTTCCAGTGCTTTTTTCAATGCTTCCATGCTGGTATATCCCGGTGTATCAGGATCACGGGAAATACGTTTTGCTTCTGCCATAGCGTCAAGCACAGTCTGAGAATACTGCGGCACCTCAATAGTAAACGGAATTCCACCTCTCAGTATACACTGCTTGAGAAAAATATTAACTGCACTGGACATATCCATCCCCAGGGTTCCGAATAATTCATTTGCCTGCTTTTTTACTTCTGTATCAATGCGAATTTGTGTAGGAACTGTAGCCATAATGTCATCTCCTTTCACTTTTGTTATATTACACTTGCAATACATTGTCAATCGTTTTGGCATCCCAGTAACGAATGCGCGTTGATCTTTTGTAACTGTTCAGCCGTGTGTATTTCTTGATATACAGATGTTTTGGGGGCGTCCACCGGGGCGCCTCTTCTTGTTTGCCTGCCCACCCCAGTGTACACCTTTTATCTTCTTACATATCGGCCCACCCCATGCAGGCAAACAAAAAATCGTCGCTGTTTCCATTCGAGCGAGTGATGCTGTATCAAAACAGCCTAAAATGAAAATGATGCTAACGGTAAAAGCATATCTGGAGGTCATGATGCTGCATCAAATCGGCAGAAAATGAAGCTGATGCCAACAAAAATCAAGCGGGATTGAAGAGCGTTGTTGGCATCAGGGAAGAATTCTGCTCAGATGATGCAGCATTTTTCTAAAACCACCCAGTCATCATCATGAGAAAGCTTCAAAAGTAAGCGCTCAGTGTCAGTGCGGCTAGTTTGATACTTTTGAAAGTGCCATAATCA
>CALAOB010000057.1 GCA_937927445.1 uncultured Oribacterium sp.
CCGGGTGGACTCCGGACTTACACCGGTTAGAAACGTGCGCCGCCAGGCACACTATTAAATGGGGTCAGCGCATCACGCTGACCCCATTTTCAAGTCAAAACATCATATTCAAACTTCGTTACCTGATCAGATATTCAGCAGATCACTGTATACCTTCAGTGCGCCGTCGGTCTCGTGTGCGAGTACCTTCTTCGCCAGGACCTTACCGAGCTGTACGCCCTCCTGATCGAAGGAGTTCAGGTTCCAGCAGAAGCCCTGGAACATCACCTTATTCTCGTAGTGTGCGAGCAGTGCGCCGAGGGTTCTCGGATTCAGCTGCTGACCGATGATGATGGAGGAAGGACGGCCACCTTCGAAGTTCTTGTTGCGGTTTTCATCTTCCTTACCGCAGGCGAAGGCAACGATCTGGGCGGCAACATTGGCACAGAGCTTCTGCTGGCTGGTGCTGCCCTGAATGGTGTCATCCATGCCGATCTGGTTCTCACGGAAGCCGACGAACTGGAGCGGGATGATGTCCTTGCCCTGGTGCAGGAGCTGGTAGAAGCTGTGCTGGCCGTTGGTACCCGGCTCACCGAAGATGACCGGACCGGTCGGATAGTCCACCGGCTCACCGAAGCGGTTGACAGACTTGCCGTTCGACTCCATGTCGAGCTGCTGAAGATGTGCCGGGAAGCGGCTGAGGCCCTGGGAGTACGGCAGAATCGCGGTGCTCTCGTAGCCGAGCACGTTACGCTCATAGACACCGATCAGTGCGTCGAGCATATCCGGGTTCTTCATCGGATCCTTCTCTGCAGCGAGCTTATCCTCTGCGGCAGCGCCCTCGAGGAACTCTGCGAAGACCTCCGGACCGAAGGCGAGGGACAGAACCGCGCCGCCGACAGCTGAGGTGGAGGAGTAGCGTCCGCCAATGTAGTCGTCCATATAGAATGCCACGAGGTACTCCGGGCTGGTGGCGATCGGAGAGGTTGCGGAGGTAACGGCGATCATGTGCTTCGCTGGATCGAGGCCGAGCTTCCGAAGTGCGTTCATCACGAAGGTCTGGTTCGTGAGGGTCTCGAGCGTCGTACCGGACTTGGAAACCAGAATGAAGAGGGAATGAGCGACGTCAATGTTGCGGAGAACAGCGGCTGCATCATCCGGATCGACGTTACTGATGAACTGTGCATTCATCTTGAGGAGACCCTTTGTCTTTGCCCAGTTCTCGAGTGCGAGATACATCGCGCGAGGACCCAGGTCACTTCCGCCGATACCGATCTGAACGACCGTGGTAAACTTCTCGCCGGCTGCATTGGCGATCTCACCGGAATGAACCTTCTCCGCGAATTCGGCGATGCGCTTCTGCTGCTCTACGTAGAATGCGCGCTTGTTCTCACCGTCTGCGACCACATCCTGACCGAGCTGTCCGCGGGTCAGCTGATGAAGCACGAGACGCTTTTCACCGGTGTTGATCACATCACCGTTGTAGAGATCCTCATACTTCTCTGCAAGCTGTGCTTCCGAAGCCAGCTTTACGAGCGCTGCGAGGACGTCCTCATCAACAGCCTTCGCACCGTAGTTGTATGCCATTCCCTCCGCCATCGGTACGGAATAGTTCTTTACACGAGCGGCACCATTCTCGCCGGTCATGACTTCCTTCAGGTTCACTGCCTTCACCTTCTGCAGCTCTGCATAGGATGAAAGCGTATCAAGATTCTTCCAATTCAGCATCGTCATTTCCTCCATAAGGTACTTTTTAAGCGGTGCGGACGAGCCGCATCGTAAGTAAACCGTTTTTCATTATAACATCGTAGGAAAGATTTCTAAAGAGGAATGTTACGAATTTAACAGCTCTATTCGATAAGTGACTTGTCAAACTAACTTCCACCCCTCTTCTTCCAAAGATGGAACTTACTT
>CALAOB010000058.1 GCA_937927445.1 uncultured Oribacterium sp.
CGGAGATGTGTATAAGAGACAGCGCCTGAAGGGCGAAGACATTGACCTCCGAGTATCGACGCAGCCGACGATTTACGGCGAGAAGATCGTTATCCGTATCCTGCGCCGGGACGGCAGTCAGCTGAACCGCCGCGGTATCGGACTGCCGGCGAGCGAGGACGCGAAGATCGATAAGCTGCTGGGTCTTACGTCCGGCGTTATCATGATCGTGGGCCCGACGGGTTCCGGTAAGTCGTCCACCATGTACGCGCTCGTGAACGAGCTGCTGAGCGAGACGACGAACCTGATCACGCTGGAGGATCCGGTCGAGTACAACATCCAGGGTGCGACCCAGGTGCAGATCAACGAGAAGGTGGGACTGACCTTCGCGTCGGGCCTGCGTGCGATCCTGCGTCAGGATCCGGATATCATCTGCGTCGGCGAGATCCGAGACGGTGAGACCGCGGAGATCGCGATGCGTGCCGCGATGACCGGACACCTCGTTATCACGACCATCCATACCGAGGATGCTGTGTCGGCGATCGACCGACTGAAGGACATGGGCGTCGCGCCGTACCTGATTTCGGCGGGCGTGCGTGGCATCATCTCGCAGCGACTGCTGCGCCGGATCTGCCCGAACTGCAAGGTGGTCGAGCAGATGACCCCGGACAAGCTCGCGTCGGCGGGACTGCCGCTGCGCCCGGGCCGGATCTTCTACCACGGCCGTGGCTGCGACAACTGCTTCAACACCGGTTACCGCGGACGAATCGGTGACTTCGAGGTGCTCGTCATGAACGACGCCCTCCGGAAGTGCATCACCGACGGCGCCGACAAGCAGGAGTTCCAGCGCCTCGCGCACGAAACCGGTTACATCACCATGCTTGAAAACGCCGACAAGCTCGTCGACGAAGGCATCACCACCGTGGACGAAGTCATGCGGACGATCACGGGAATCGATTGATCGGGCGATTACGATTGACCGGATGATTTCAGGAATCGATCATAATTTACGCCGCCGGCTGTGCGAGAAGCATGGCCGGCGGCGTTTTTGCGGGCAGTACAACTTGGTCAGGGGACCCGGCTTGATTTCACACGGTCTCTACGTATGGCCTCCGTTGCCACCCCTCCGGAATCGCCTGCCTGAACGGTGACGGTTTTGTTTCACAGAAGCGGTGGATCGGCGGGTTATGACATTATCTATTTTCGCAGAATGCCCCTTTCTAAGGCGGATGACATTAAGTCAGCGCTGGGCGAAGCCTGCGGGGAAGAGTAAAAAGGCTGTTTTTGACGCAAAACCCTCATTTTTCGGAGGAGTGACACTAAGTCAGAAGCCGAAATCTTTGTGCTCAGGCAGGGAAATCCTTGATTTTCTAATGTCACTCATCCGGAAAATCCGTGGTTTGCGAAAATACTTAATGTCATGCCGCTCGGGAATTCATGGTTTGCGAAAGAGTCATAATGTCACGCCTCCTGAAATCGACTGTTCTGTGAGAAATCTCAAAAAATCTAATGGCACAGGCCGGAGATTTCCCAGATTTGTGAAAAAAGGATATGCCTGTCGTCGGCGACGCGCTGACTCGAGATTTCGCTGAAGTCTTACATCGCGTGCAGCGCCCACAGCACCAAAAGGTGCGCCGGATAGTAGATATAGAAGAAGTATTTATGAAACTTCCGGTGGGTCTTCGCCTGCTGCCCGTTATAGAAGCACGCAATGCACACGAAGCCCAGTACCATGCCGAGCGCCTCCGTCAGGCCCTCGAACACCCCCTTCGTGAGGCAGGATACCACGACGAAGTACGCGACGCACTTCAGCATATCTCGCCGCTGCTCCGCCGGATCGACATAAAAGCCCTGCGCCGCAGGATAAAATGCCGGGCGTAGGAACAGTACGAGCGGCACGGACAGGAAGTTCCAGTCCGTGAAGAGGCTCGCGAAGAACAGCAGTACATACAGAAGTTTTCGCAGGCCGCCGTCGGCCACATGGTCATGCACATACAGCACACCGAGGCAGATGAGCAGCGTGAAAAGCATATTTCCGAAGAATCCTCCCATGGCCAGGCTGAACGGCAGCTGCGACAGGAGTGCAAACAGCAGCAGTCGCTTCGCATATCCTCGTACGTTATGCGTGTAGAAGTATCCTTCGATCAGGAAGTAGATCATCACTGGGCCCGTAAACGTCCCGATGCACAGAAACAGCCGGTAGAGCAGTGTCTGCGGCTCCAGAAATATATATGCGATATGATCCAGCGTCATCGCCACGATTGCCAGATACTTGATGGCATCACGCGTCATGAACCGCATGCCCGTAGTATTTTCACCCATATACTTCATCTCCAAAAAATAATTTAAAATACCATTATACTCCCTTGAAGCCGTGAAAACCCTGCAGTTTTTCTAGTCTGTCTGGCGACTATAGTCTGTTTTCAGACATTTTCAGATTTTTATCCCTCTATTATACTATTTATACCATACATTTGACACCATATATGACACCACTTATAATTTGTTTTATCCAATCACGCTGCCGAAGCATGAGCGTATGAAGCGAATATATGTCGTGCTCGTGAGGAAAGTAATCGAACAGGAGGAGGCGCTAAAATGAAAAACCTGGAATACTACATGAATCTTCAATACCGAATCGAGATTGTTCCGGATGATCTCGAGGGTGGCTATGTCGTTCATTTTCCGGAGCTTCCTGGGTGCATCTCTCAGGGAGAGACGATTGAAGAAGCACTGGCGAATCTGAAGGATGCCAAAAGAGCCTGGCTGGAAGCTGCGATGGACGACCTGGAAGTGATTCCGGAACCGATGTCCTTCGAGGACTATTCCGGCGAATTTAAACTACGTATGCCGCGTAGTCTTCATAAGCGTTTGGCAGATGGCGCGAAAAGCGAAGGCATCAGCATGAATCAGTATTGTCTCTATCTCCTCGCCCGCAATGAAGCCGTGCATGAGTACCGGAAATATGCGGTGAAGTCCAGCTGAACTGTTACCATTTAAATCCTTGCTGTGGTGGATTCACTCAATTCTCTAATTGTTGTTTCGGTTTGAATGTTGTACCATTAATGTCAGTGATTTTTCGTGACAGTTCAGTCAGTGAGCTTGGAGAGTGGCAGGGAAACACAGGGTTCCGATCTCGGAGTACTGTGCTTCTGATGCTGGTCTGCCGGCACTGAACTGAGCAGTTACAGACGTTTGATAACAGGGGGCTTTATGAAGATAGCGGATTATGTTTCACTGGCGGCGGAGCGTGGCGCGTCGGATATCCATCTGATCGCGGGGCTGCCGGCGAAGTGCCGCCTCGACGGGCAGATCGTGAATCTCTGCGAGGAGGTGCTGGCGCCGGAGGACTGTGAGCGGCTCGCGCGGGGGATGGCCGGGG
>CALAOB010000059.1 GCA_937927445.1 uncultured Oribacterium sp.
TATATATATATATATATATATATAAACTTCATGATTTCTTGCGAAAATCTTAAGAATATTTAAACGAAACTTCAGAAAATGCACACAAAATAGACATGGACTCTTTTCTGTGCACGGGTTGACGAAAACTGTATACAGATATAAAATCCTTAAATGAAACTGAAAATTCTATAAAGTTTATTGTGCGGACTTTATGGATGAAGCGCAGTTTTAAAATTCATATGGAGGTAAAAATATCATGAAGATGAATAAGTTCGTAGCTCTGGCTATGGTTGCTTGTCTTACAGTTGCTACCTACTCTGTAGGTTTCGCTGCTAACTCATCTACCAATAACAGAGTTTCTTCTTCCAGCTCCAGCAGCCATCCGCTTTCTAAGGAGTCTGAGGCTTACTATGCAAACCTTAACGCTCAGAAGACTGCAAACGGCACTGGTGTTGCTACTGTAGCTGCAGCTGATAACGCAAGCGTTCAGGTTGCAACTGCTACACAGGCTTCTAACGGTGCAACTGTTACCATCCGTACCACTTCCGGTACAGCAGCTGCTGGCGTTCAGACAGCTCCGATGCTGATCGTTAACAACGGTACAGCTACCGTAGGTTGCTACGTAGATATGACCACTGGTCGTCCAGTGGCTACTGGCAAGACTGAGATCTACATGTCCTACAATGAGGCAGGCGTTCTCGTTTACCACTATGTAGACGCTAATGGTTTCTTCCTTACCGGCGTTCACGTAATCAACGGTATGACCCTGAACTTCAACGCTGAGGGTACACCAATCGCTTAATAAGCACTTTTACCTACGTCCAGCGGACTCGAGCCGCTGATGCAGGGTGCGCGCACAAGGATCCCCGCATCAGGACGAAGGATGGGAAAGGCAGCAGGCGTAAGCTCTACTGCCTTTCATCATGCTCATACCGCGATGACGCAAAACGAACAGAACGTGCGCCGATACAGTTCCCGGAACCATGTTCCGAGGACTGTAACAGTACACGAAAAGGAGAGATGAACAGCGATGTTCGACATCCACTCCCATATCATCTACCATATCGACGACGGCAGCCACGATCTCGAGGAGTCCCTCGAGCTGATCCGGCAGGACGTCGAGCAGGGGGCCCGCGCGATCATCGCGACCCCGCACTACTATGTCCAGTACCCGACCGACCCGGCACGCATCCGTGCGAAGCTCGCAGCAATCGAGGAAGCACTCGGCATAGGAGAGCAGCCGGCAGCGAGCCTGGCGCAGACAGGCGACGCGCCGTCCTCGACGAGCGCACCGCAGGCCAATGCCTCCGCCCTCGACGTAAGTCTCTACGCGGGCAACGAGGTGCTTTGGTTCGACAGTATGACCGAGCGCCTGCAGTCTGGTGAGATCCTGACCCTCGCGGGCAGCCACTACACGTTGATCGAGTTCTACCCGGAGGAGAGCTACCAGACGATCCTCCGTGCGATCCGAAACGTACGAAACGCCGGCTACCGACCGATCATTGCGCACGCAGAGCGCTTCAAGGCAATCCAGGAGCACGGCCTCGCAGAGGTTCGCGAGCTCGGGGCGTATGTACAGCTCTCCACCGAGCCGCTGTCACACAAGGGCCTGTCCGGGCTCTTCGACCGGGAGACGAAGTTCATTCAGAAGGCGCTCCGGAACCAGGAAGCCGACTTCCTCGGCACGGATATGCACCGCGTCGACCGCCGGCCACCGGTACTCCGCGACGCAATCGACTGGATTGAGAAGAACCTCGACGCAGATTACGCCGATGCCGTCCTCCAGGGAAATGCGGAAGCAATCGTCAGAGACGAAGAAATATATTAATAGGAGATCAAGTTCATGCCTGATAATTCAAAGACCTCACAGCCGAACACCAGCGCGCCGAACACCGCGGCCGCGAATAAGCGAAACGCCCAGAACGATGTGATCACCATCGACCTCGTGCAGCTCTTCTACGAGCTCCGTCGCCACATCGTCCTCCTGATCCTCACCACCATCATCGGCGGCGGCCTCGGCTTCGCGATCTCACGCTTCGTGCTGACCCCGACCTACACCAGCCCCTCGATGATCTACGTCATGAGTAAGGAGACGACCCTCACGAGCCTCGCGGACCTGCAGATCGGCTCCCAGCTCACCCAGGACTACAAGGTCCTCGTCACCTCCCGTACCGTCATGGAAGATGTCATCCAGAAGCTCGGCCTCAAGTATGACTACGCGACCCTCCGCAGGAAGGTCACCCTCGACAACCCGTCGAACACCCGAATCCTGAACATCTCCGTGCTCGACACCGACCCGAAGATGGCGAAGCAGCTCACCGACGCCGTCGCCGACAGCGCCTCCAGCTACATCGCCGACATCATGGAGCAGGACCCGCCGAAGATCATCGAGTACGGCGAGATCCCGCTGCACAAGACCGGCCCGAAGACCGGACGGAACACCGCCATCGCCGCGCTCCTGTTCCTCATGGCCGCCGTCGCCTTCGTCACCATCGACATGCTCACGAACGACACCATCAAGACCGAGGACGACATCGAGAACTACTTCGGTCTCCCGGTACTCGCCGCCATCCCGGAGAAGGATGCCGCCGCCGCGAAGAAGTCCGAGCAGTATAACTACGCAGCGAACCCGAAGTCCCGTAACAAGAACGTAAAGAAAGGAGCGAAGAGATGATTGAAAACAAGCACAAGATCACACTGACCCTCGCCCCGGACGACGACTTCCGCTACAGCGAGGCACTCCGTACCCTCCGTACGAACCTCATGTTCTCCGGATCCCGCGTAAAGAACATCCTGATCACCTCGACCTCCCCGAACGAAGGCAAGTCGACGATCTCCTTCGAGCTCGCCCGCGTCTTCGCCGAGTCCGGCAAGCGCACCCTCTACGTGGACTGCGACATCCGTAAGTCCGAGTTTATCAAGGTACATCAGGTCAATGTTAAAACCGTGGGTCTGTCACAGATCCTCACCGGCCAGGTCCCGATCGAAGACGGCTTCTATACCGACGACGCCATCCCGAATCTCGACATGATCCTCGCCGGACCGTACTCACCGAACCCGACCGAGCTCTTCGAGGACGAAATGTGCGACCGCCTCTTCCAGTTTATCAAGGAAGAGAACTACGACATCGTGATCCTCGACACCGCACCGGTCGGCACCGTCATCGACGCCGCGATCCTCACGAAGTATGCGGACGGCGCAGCACTCGTCGCCGAGTCTGAGGTGACCTCCCGCCGCATGTTCCAGCGCGCGAAGGAGCAGCTCGACCGTACCGGCGTCCGCTTTCTCGGCGTTATCCTTAATAAGGTAAATATGACCAAGGGCGGTTACTACAACAGCTACTATAAGAAGTACGGAAAGAAGTACGACAAGTACGGCTATGGTTACGGCTACGGTCCGAGTGATGCTTCTAATAGGAAGTAATCGGCACAGCGAAGCCGTCCGTACGAAGTAAAGTTATCCGGCTGGATACCGGCAGCAGAGGCGCTGCAGACACGCGCCTGTTGCAGGAGGTCCAGCATCCGTGATCAAGGGGGTTCATATGAAGGGTATCAGTTCAGAGTGGAAGTGCCTCATCGGCGTGATCCTTGTGTCCGCGATCATCCTGATCTATCTCGGTCTCATGCACCCGAGTGCGTACGAAGGACCAGACACCATCGACGGCGCCCGCGCCATGATCAGCACTGCGATTATGATGATCGCCTGCACCGGCATCTTCTGGCACCGTAATAAAAACTAACGAAATAGCAGCAGAATTCCGACGCTCCGTACAGCTGGGGAATCCCGATACGGAGATTCATCCACAGGACGGAGCGAAAAATATGCAGTGCTGGATGCGCTGCATGTACGATAGAGTGAGAGAGTATGAGCGAAAAGATCGACAGAAAAACTGAAAAGCAGAGTGCAGCGGATGCGACGATTCCGAAGAAGGGAAGTCACCTCCAGCAGTCCTGGGTGATGCACGCCGGGATGCTGATGGTCGCCGACGCCGGGATCCTCGTTCTCGCCTACTTCCTCGGCCTGTTCTTCCGCTTCGACCTCGCGTTCTCGGAGATCCCGAACGACTATTTCTGGGGCTACGTCTTCTCGATGCCCTACTTCATCGTGAGCACCATCACGGTGTTCTACCTTTTCCGCCTGTACCACAGCATCTGGTACTTCGCGAGCTTCGTCGAGCTCCTCAATATGATCCGCGCCTACCTGGTACTCCTCGTACTGTATGCCTTCGGCGTGTTCTTCATGCACATGCACATGCCACGATCCTACTACATCATCGGCTACTGCCTCAGCTTCATGATGCACACCGGCATGCGCTTCTTCTACCGCTTCATCCGTCTCCTCGACAGCGTCGCCAGTGAGCGGAAGAGCAGCGAGCCACGCGAACGCGTGATGATCATCGGCGCGGGTAATGCCGGCGGGATGCTCATCAAGGAGCTCCTCACCAGCAAGCACCTGAAGGGTGATCCGGTCTGCCTGATCGACGACAACCCGAACAAGCAGGGCCGCGTGCTAGACGGCATCCCGGTTGTCGGTACACGAAACGACATCCTACACGCCGTAGAGGAGTACGAGGTCACGGAAATCATCTATGCGATCCCGACCGCGACCGCTGAAGAGCGCGCGGAGATCCTCAATATCTGTAAGGAGAGCGGCTGTAAGCTGAAGACCGTCCCGGGCATCTACCAGCTTGTGAACGGCGAAGTCAGCGTCAGCAAGCTCCGCGACGTCGACGTCCTCGACCTCCTCGGTCGTGAACCGATCAAGATCAACAACGAAGAAGTCTTCAGTATGATCCAGGGGAAGACCATCCTCGTCACCGGCGGTGGCGGATCCATCGGCTCCGGGCTCTGCCGGCAGATCGCACGCCACGAGCCGAAGCAGCTCGTCATCTTCGACATCTACGAGAATAACGCGTACAGCATCCAGCAGGAGCTCCTCATGGAGCACCCGGAGCTGAATCTCGTGACGCTCATCGGCTCCTGCCGGAACACCCACCGTATCAGCAGCGTGATGCAGCAGTATAAGCCGGACATGGTCTTCCATGCAGCCGCGCACAAGCACGTACCGCTCATGGAGGTGAGCCCGAACGAAGCAATCAAGAACAACGTCATGGGTACTCTGAAGACCGCCCGTGCCGCGGCCGACGCCGGCGTGAAGCGCTTCGTCCTGATCTCCACCGATAAGGCTGTAAATCCAACGAACGTCATGGGTGCCACGAAGCGGATCTGTGAGATGATCGTCCAGATGATGAACCGGAAGTACCCGAAGACCGACTTCGTCGCGGTCCGCTTCGGTAACGTCCTCGGCTCCAACGGCTCCGTCATTCCGCTTTTCAAGAAGCAGATCGCGGAGGGCGGTCCGGTGACCGTCACCGACAAGCGGATCATCCGCTACTTCATGACTATCCCGGAGGCTGTTTCCCTGGTGCTCCAGGCGTCGCACTACGCGAAGGGCGGCGAAATCTTCATCCTCGACATGGGTAAGCCGGTGAAGATCGACGACATGGCCCGGAACCTGATCCGACTCTCCGGACTGACCCCGGATGTAGACATCAAGATCAAGTACGTGGGTCTCCGCCCGGGCGAGAAGCTCTACGAGGAGCTCCTGATGAACGAAGAGGGTATGACGGATACACCGAATAAGCTGATCCACATCGGCCACCCGATCCGGATGGACGACGAACAGTTCCTGAAGGACCTCGACGAGCTCGACCGCGAAAGCCGGAAGGACGTCGGAAATATACGGGATGTGATCAAGCGAGTGGTACCGACATATCACCAGCCGGAGGCGGATAAGGAACAGAAAACAGTCTAAGACGACGGTTCCGACATACCTAAGATACACAGTTCGTCAACAGCACCTTTAAAGCAAGGGATTTCAAATTCGTTTGGAAATCCCTTATTTCATTTATAAACAGTGAAGACAAGCGCCGCCTGAACAGGGGAACAGAGCGCGGAGGGGGAAACATGGCTTTTACAAGAAAAGATGATTTTAAAGCGTTTGATAAGAAGGTATGGCTGGCATCCCCGACGATGCACGGCGAGGAGCTCGCCTATGTGACCGAAGCCTACGAAACCAACTGGATGAGCACCGTCGGTGAGAACATCAACCAGGTGGAGAAGATCGCAGCCGAGAAGGCGGAAGTGAAGTATGCCGTCGGCCTTTCCTGCTGTACCGCAGCGCTCCACCTCTGCTGCAAGCTCGCAGGCGAGCGCTTATATGGGAAGCCGGCGATCAGCCACGGTGCACTCGAAGGCAAGCATGTGTTCTGCTCGGATATGACCTTCGATGCGACCCTGAATCCGGTCGTCTATGAAGGTGGCATCCCGATCTTCATCGATACCGACCGCGACTCCTGGAACATGGATCCGGTCGCACTGGAAAAGGCCTTCGCCCTCTATCCGGATGTGAAGCTCGTCGTATCCGCGGAGCTCTATGGCTTCCCGGGACGCATGGACGAGATCAAGCGCATCTGCGAAAAGCACGGCGCACTGCTGATCGAAGACGCAGCCGAAGCCATGGGGGCCAGCATCGATGGACGCCAGTGCGGTAGCTTCGGCGACTATGCCGCCATCAGCTATAACGGCAACAAGATCATCACCGGCAGCGCCGGCGGATGCCTCCTGACAAACAGCCTCGCGGATGCGAACCGCGCCCGGAAGTGGGCGACGCAGGCCCGTGAAAACGCTGCCTGGTATCAGCACGAGGAAGTCGGCTACAACTACCGCATGAGTAACGTGGTGGCTGGTGTCATCCGTGGCCAGTATGGCCACCTCGAGGAGCACATCGCCGAGAAGAGGGCCGTATACGAGCGCTACCGTGACGGACTGGCCGGACTTCCGGTCAAGATGAATCCGATCACAGAAGGCACCGAACCGAACTACTGGCTGTCTGCACTGATCATCGACGAAGACGCGATGTGCCAGCAGGTACGGGATGATCATCAGGCGCTGTATATCCCGGAGGCCGGCAAGAGCTGCCCGACGGAAATCCTGGAAGCCATCACGTCAATCAACGCCGAAGGACGTCCGATCTGGAAGCCGATGCACATGCAGCCGATGTACCGCATGCACGAAGCCGTCGGAAGAGAAGGCACCCTCCGCTGCAGGACCAACGCGTACATCGCAGGTGGAGTAGAGGATGTCGGCGCGGATATCTTCCAGAGAGGCGTATGCCTGCCGAGTGATAATAAGATGACGGTGGAGCAGCAGGAAAGAATCATCGACGTGATCAAGGCTTGCTTTGAATAAGAAGAGAATACTACGAACGCTATCAACGGTACTGTTTGTCATCTACACCATCTTCGTAGTGTGGATGACACTGCTGAAAAGAGAACCTCGCGTCAGAGCCCGGGTTATCGAACCAGAAATGTTTTGGGCTTTTCGAGGATGGATTAACGGAGCGCCAGATGGAAAACAAGAATCGATACAATATATTCAGAATGTGTTATTCTTCATTCCATTTGGCTTTTTGTTTCCGTGGAAGAAGTGGAAACCGGTATTCATGTCAGCGCTTATGACTTCAGCAATCATTGAAGCTACACAGTATATATTTAATCTCGGCTGGTGTGAGTTAGATGATGTCATCAGCAATACTGCGGGGGCACTGGTAGGATTCGGGTTATACGTTATCGTACATAAGCTGATTTATAAAGGAGAGAGCCGTGTCGGATAAGTCTAAGAAATACGCACTGATCGCCGGTGCTGTCGCCGCTTCTGCGGCAGTCATAGCGCATGTGATGAGGCGAAAAGCGGAAAAGACAACATATAAAGCGGAAATCATAGAACCGATCCCGGTTCGGAAGATGGGATTCTATGAGAGATGTGTGAAGAGAGCCATCGATGTCGCATGTGCTTCAGCGGCGATCGTGGTGTTCTGCCCGCTCTATTTCGGCGTCGCAGTACTTGTCAAGCTGAAACTCGGCTCTCCGGTGCTCTTCACGCAGGATCGTCCTGGATTAGTCGATGAAGATGGAAAAGAAACTATTTTTAAGATGTATAAATTCCGGACAATGACCGATGAACGGGATGAGAATGGTGAGCTGCTTCCGGATGATGTCCGCTTAACGAAGTTTGGCGCATGGCTCAGAAATACCAGCCTCGATGAACTGCCAGAGGCGTTTAATATTCTGAATGGAACGATGTCTGTAATTGGTCCGAGACCCCAGCTGGTACGCGATATGGTGTTCATGTCGCCGGAGCAGCGACAGCGGCATACTGCAAAGCCGGGACTTAGCGGACTCGCACAGGTGAATGGCCGAAATGCCATCAGCTGGGAAGATAAAATCGGTTGGGATCTGAAATATATAAAGAAGATCAGCCTTGTGGAAGATGTCAAAATCATCCTTTCTACAGTAAAAAAAGCCTTCATAAAGCAGGAAGGAATCACGCAGGATGATATGGCGACCGCGGAGGATTATGGAGATTACCTGCTGAGGACTGGAAAAGTCGATGGGGCAGAATACAGAGAGAAGCAGAAGCAGGCGAGAGAGATGTTAGGCGAGTAGGAGATGAGGAATTTATACAGCCCCAATGAACAGATGCAGGGAAATATAAAACAATAAAAAATATAGATAAAATACAGAAGCACATAGGGAGAAGATAGTAAATGCAGTGGAAATATTACAATCATGCCGCAGTCCCTACCACAGCACCCCATGAAAAAGTGAATTTAACGTCACTGAAAGATGGAAGTGTCTGGAAATTGAGGGGGGGGGAATAACGAAAAACCACTATTAGCCAGATGGACAAGCGACTTTGATTGTGGAGAAAAAACAGAGTGGTGGTATATCATTCAGGACAACCCAATCGTCCTTGAAAATCTGAAGAAAAGTCACAGACGAAAGATAAATAAGGGATTAAAAAATTTTACTGTTAAGGCCATTAATCCATCAGAATATGCAGGACGTATGGCAGAAATCATCATTGCTATGTATCAGACATATCCGGAAAAATATCGTCCTTCTGCTAATAAAGAAGATTTAACAAAGTCATACCAAAATCCACAGCTTGGCAGTTATCCGAATCTATTTTTTGGCGCTTTTAATAAAGATGGGCTGCTCTGTGGGTTTGATCATTTAATAGATTTTGGAAGCTACTGGGATATAGCTTTTGGAAAAGTGGATCCTGAATGGGAAAGGCAGTATGAATTAAATGCGGCCATGATGTACACAGAGATCGATACCTTGAGAGAGGATCTCTTAAAAGGTAAATATCTCACGAATGGTTCGAGAAATTTGAACCATGAAACCAATCTTAATGAAGATCTGATTCACTACTACGGATTTAGAAAAGCCTATTGCAAACTGCATATGGCGTATAAGCCGGGAATCGGAATCATCGTGAAGACATTGTATCCATTTAGAAGGCTTCTTTGCAGATTTGATGAGATAGGAATCTTTCATCAGATTAACTCTATTATGAGAATGGAAGAAATTGCAAGGGGGTTTAAGTAAAATGGACCGACTGTATGTTTGCATAACCTCAGATGTGCTTTCCTGTGCATGCAACTATAAGATTAAGGAAGAAAAGCCTGACCTGTTAAAGGCATATCCTAGCCAGAACATTTCAATCAAGACAGCGATTCAAAATTTGTATTGGTGGATGATGACAAAAGGAAAATATCGTGTTTACTGTGTGTATGACGGAACAAAACTGATACACACTTCTTATATGATTCCGCAATGCAACAAGTTTCTATTTTTGACAAGGGGCTCCTATGAAATTGGTCCCTGTCAGACAGATCATGACTATCGGGGAAAAGGAATTTATCCGGCAGTCTTAACTGAAATTTTGAAAAATAAAATTGGGGGGGCTGCTTACATGATTATTAGTGAGAAGAATATTTCATCCATACGAGGCGTAACCAAGGTCGGATTCAAGCGAATGCCGGGATACGTCAGACGGGATCGGTTAAAAAGATATAACTACGAGGAGGAATAAGGAAGGTGCAGTGGACATATTACAATCATGCCGCAGTCCCTACCACAGCACCCCATGAAGAAGTGGATTTAGCGCCACTGAAAGATGGAAGTGTCTGGAAATTGAGGGGGGGGGACTCCGCTATTAGCTAGATGGACAACAGACTGGGATTGCGGTCATGAAACAAGTTGGTGGTTCATCATCAAGGATGCACCGTTTAATTTGAGCGAATATTCGTCTAAACAGCGTAAACACTTTAGACAGGCTTTGAACAAATGCGAAGTTCGGATTGTCGATCCGGTCGAGCAAAGTGAGAAACTGTACAAGGTCTATGTTGCGGCGTTTCAAAATTATAAAGAAGCCGATAACGAGAGTTCACATGAGCAGTTTCTGACTAATTGCCATAAAGACCAGCAGGAAGGGGTAATTTACTTTGCTGCTTTCGATAAGGAATCTGGAATGCTCATCGGATACATGAATACTGTGGAGCATCCGACTTATGTAGAAACAAGAACTGCAAAGTACCACCCAGACTTCCTTAATCTACGACCGAGCGATGCAATTCATTACACCGTGCTCGATCATTATTTGAATCAGCTTAGAAAAAAGTTTGTGTGCTCTGGTTCACGAAATATCAATCATATAACAAACGCACAAGAGTACAAGATAGAAAGCTTTAAGTTCCGTAGAGCTTATTGCCAGTTACATGTTAAATTCAATCCCAAGATTGCGTGGGTTATCCCTATCGCATATAGGATGAGAGGGGTGCTGCGTAAGTTTGATAAAATCCGTTTGGTTCATCAAATCAATGCAGTACTGAAAATGGAAGAAATACAAAGAGGACAATGAAGGATTGCGGATTAGTGTCGGTCATCATGCCGTCATACAACACAGAAAAATACATAGCAGAATCTATCCGGTCGGTGCAGAACCAGACATACCAGAACTGGGAGTTGATAATCGTTGATGACTGCTCGACGGATAAAACGGACGCAGTTGTCGAATCCCTTATGGAGGACACAAGGATCCGGTTCCTGCGTAACGACCATAACTCCGGTGCTGCCGTGAGTAGAAACTATGCATTGCGGGAAGCCAAAGGGCGGTGGATTGCATTTCTTGACAGTGATGATCTGTGGACAGCAGACAAGCTGGAGAAGCAGCTTCGCTTCATGGTAAAGAACCATTACAGCTTCTCCTATACCTGTTACGAGGAGATGGATTCTGATGGCAACAAAACAGGCGTCATGGTAACAGGTCCGAAGAAGATTACCAAGGTAGATATGTTCAACTACTGTTGGCCGGGGTGTCTTACGGTGATGTATGATGTAGGAAAAGTTGGATTAATTCAGATAGCAGATATCAAGAAAAACAACGACTACGCCATGTGGCTGAACGTATGTAGGAAAGCGGATTGTTACCTGTTGGAAGAGAGTCTTGCATCCTATCGGCGCGGAAGAGTGGGGTCTGTAAGCAGTCATGGAATCAAAACGATGATTGCTTGGCATTATAAACTATTCCGAGAGGCAGAAGGGGAAAATGCGGTACTGGCTGTCGTAAATACCCTGAGAAATCTGGGATTTGGGTTTTATAAAAAGATGAGATATGTGAAGGAGAACGATGTTAGATGAAGATAGAGGTACTGGTTGCAGCAATGAATCAGGCTGATCATTCCATTATAGAGAAGATGCATATCACCACAGATGCCATTGTAGGAAATCAATGTAGTAAAAATTCTGTGGAAGATTTCACGCAGAATGGTCAGAATATTTCATTTTACAATTTTGCAGAGCGAGGGGTCGGTTTAAACCGAAACAATACCCTGATGCGTGCCAAAGGAGACGTGTGTCTCTTCGCAGATGATGATATGGTGTACGTGGATGCGTATGAAAAGCTGGTGGAAAAAGCATTCTCTGAAATTCCGAATGCGGATGTAATTGTATTTAACCTAATTGAAGCAGTTCCGACGCGATATATCATTGACAAAATCCACAGAGTGCGTTGGTACAACTATCTTCGATATGGTACTGCCAGGATTGCATTTAAACGGATTCCGGTAAAAGAAAATGGTATTTACTTTAATCAATGCTTCGGCGGCGGTACCGAGCATGGCAATGGAGAGGACACTTTATTTTTAACCTCGTGCTTGAAAGCAGGATTGAAAATTTTTGCTTATCCTGCTTTCATTGCCGAGCTGACAGAAGAACGCCCGTCATATTGCAATAAAGAATACAATGAAAAATATCTGTTAGACCAAGGGGCTTTGTTTCGAACCATTTCCAGAAAATGGTGGAGGCTTTTGTGCCTGCAGGATGCCATAAGAAGGAGGAGAAGCTATCAAATGAGCTGGACAAAGGCATATGCCAAAATGATTCAGGGGGGGGGCAGAAGAGATAGGTAGATTCCTTAGTTTGCAAGTAAAAAATGCATTTGCAAATCTCTTATGCTTACATAAATTTAACAGTGCAGGAGTGTGCCAGTCATGAAAATCCTGCATATCAATTGTAATTATATTGGAACGGCACTGCACCAAATCATGATGAATCATTTTACGGATCCCGGCATCATTCACCAGGTGTTTTGTCCAACCTACGATAAAAGCCTTTTGAAATATGAGATAAATGACAATGTCATAGTTAAGGAGTGCTTTTCCAAATGGAACAGAGTTTTTTTCTTCCTGAAGCAAATGAAGATTATAAGGGCAATCGAGAATGAATATGATATGGAGTCCTTTCACATGATTCATGCTTATACCCTGTTTACCGATGGCAACGCGGCTATGGAGCTTAGTAGAAAATATGGGCTTCCTTATGTTGTTGCGGTAAGGGATACGGATATCAATACATTTTTGAAGGTAAAACCCTATCTGAAAGCCAGAGCATGGACAATTATAAAGAATGCCAAGGTAATCTTTTTTTTATCTAGGCCTTATAGAGATCAATTGATGAGCCTGTGTGTTCCGAAACAAGACAGACAGGATATTTTAAGAAAGTGTTGCATTGTTCCAAATGGGATAGATGATTATTGGCATGAACATAGATATGCAGGAGATTTTGCAGAAAGAAAAAATCGGATTGCCAAGAAACAATTAAATGTTGTTTTTGTCGGCAGGATAGACGAGAGAAAAAATCCTCTCACGACTCAAAATGCTATTACAATTTTAAGAAAAAGAGGCTGGCAGGTGAAGCTGCAGTTTGCAGGTGGTATTGAGAATAAGAGATTGTTTGATGCGGTGCTGCAATATCCGAACACAAAATACTGGGGAAAACTTGGAAAAGATGAGATGGTAAGGCTTTACCAGGACAGCGATATCTTCGTCATGCCATCCCATACAGAGACATTTGGTCTTGTCTACGCAGAAGCCATGAGTCAGGGGCTGCCTGTAATTTATACAAAAGGACAGGGATTTGATGGACAGTTTCCAGAAGGAACTGTTGGATATGCGGTGGATGATAATAATCCAGAGGATGTGGCGGATAAAATTGAAATGGTATTAAAGAATTTTGAAGAGATTGGGAAGAATGCAGTGGAAGAAATAAAAGAATTTAAGTGGGGAGAGATATGTGAAGAGTATGAGAGAGTATACAGGACAAAATTCTAAACCGATTTTTTCTTTCTTTGGTCAAATCATTCCGCAGAATGTGTTTAATACACATTTTGATGAGTTAAAGCATACGACAGATGCGGCTGGAAATACATTTTATACATCAATTCTAGAAGGAATTGCATCGCATAGATATGAAGTATCAGCGGTTTCCAAGCTGAATACAACATTGACAAAAGAAGAAGTGAAGATGGCAGGGAAGGTGGAGTACGAATTTATTCCGTATGTGTCTAATAAGTATCTGCGCTATCTCAGTCTGTTTTGTAATGGACTAAGGCAAGCAAAGCGGTTTAAAAACAAAATTCGTAAGAACAACTGCGATGGCTATGCGATTTTTAACATACTTAGAATCAGCACAGCCCTTGGAGGACTTTTGGGGTGTAAATTGCATGGGATAAAAACGATTGCGGTTATTACGGATGTTCCGGGATATCGTATCGATCATAAGAATCAGTCGTCAAAGAGTCTGGCAGATAAATTGGGTCAATTCCTTCTGAACCGTTTTGACAGTTATGTGATTCTATCTGAAGCCATGAAGGATGTGATTGACTTAAACGGCAAACCATATACCATAATTGAAGGTGTTTTTGATGCTTCAACTCTGCCTAAAGCTGATTCCATTGCAGCAAAGGCACGAAAAAACTTTGAAATCGTGTATGCCGGGTCCCTGCATTACCAATATGGAATCATGAATTTGGTGAAAGCGGTTGAGCAGTTATCGCCTTCGGATATTCAATTAACAATTTATGGACAGGGGGAAGCCGCAGAAGAAATCAAAAAAATCTCAGCCAAGGACAGCAGAATACGATATGGCGGTCTTGTGCAGAGGGATGTGTTGCTTGAAATAGAGAAAAAAGCATCACTCCTTGTCAATCCAAGACCGATAGAGGATGAATACGTGAAATATTCATTCCCTTCTAAAAACATGGAGTATATGGCATCTGGAACGCCAACGCTACTTACCGATATTGCCAGTTTGCCCGATGAGTATAAAAAGTACGTGGTACTAGCTAAGGATAACTCCGAACAGGAGTTAATGGATAAAATAATGGAAGTTTACAGCCATGAAGATAAGTATACAGATATTGGAGCTTTGGCAAGAAACTTTATATTAAACGAAAAAAACAATATGATTCAGTCTGAAAAAATAATCGCATTGGCTGAAGCAATTTGCAAATAAACAACGAATGGAGGAATATAGACAATGGAAAAGGCTGGGTTGAAATACAGTATGGTTTTTTTGATGCTTTTTTTGTCGACGTCTTTCGTTGTAACTAATGATATTGTTTCTTCCGTCTTGACGATAGCCCTATGGATTGTAGTCATGTTGGGGATTCTGTACATAAGTCAATTTAGAATAGAGATATCCGTTTTTTGTATAACCATCTTTACATCAATATGGATTCTTGGGACAAGTCTGATTAATGGAGAAAATATCATATCAAACTCAAAATCAGTATTTGGAATCATTGCAGCAGGAATACTGGCAAGCGCATTGAATTTCGAGGAATTCGGAAAAATCTTCATTAAGGTGATGAAATTTCTGATGATTGTTTCCTTGGTGGGATACGTACTGCATTTAATTATTCCAGGCTTGTTTTATTTTGTTACAGTAACTAATAGATCTGGAGAAGTATTTTCCAACTGGGTTTTATATATACAAAATCTTTATAATTCTTCAGGTGTATATAGAAACTATGGATATGCCTGGGAGCCGGGGGCCTTTTCCACATTTATTTGTCTTGCAATGATGCTGGAAGTTTTTTTGCCGACCACGAATCTGACATTTAAGTCGTTAATGCTGTATTTGATTACTGTCCTTACCACTTTTTCTACTACCGGAATTACTGCAGCTATCATTTTGACCATTTATTTATTGATGACGAATAACGGACTTTCTAAAAATGAGAAAAAGATTGTATTCGTAAGTATGTCTTTTATGGCTGTTGTGATGTTTGGCTTACAGGGCGTACTTTTTGACAGAACAAAGAATTCAGCGTTTGGCAAACTGATTAATTATAGTAAGGGTAGATCGGGATCAACATCGGTAAGAGTGAATTCTGTGACGAAGGTGTTTATGGCAATTTTTCGCAGACCTTTATTTGGCTGGGGATATGATGGACTTAATAGGGAACTGTATGAATATACCTATAATATGAACACCTGCACGTTTTTAAATTGGTTTGCAGTATACGGTATACCTTTTGGATGTGTTATGATAGTAGGCATTTTGAAATTTGTAAGTTTGTTTTCTGCAAAACGTTTGAATCAAATATTTATGTTATTCTACATGTTCTTAATAACTATATCGGAGAATTATGTCAACACGCCGATAATTTTTCTCATGATATTTGTAGGATATAAATTAGAATCTGCACCTCTTAGAATATTTGAGGGGGGGGCAGAACTAAGTAAATCATTCCTGTTCCCTGATTTTGGAATACAAAGAAATTCAGGAAGAAAAGTAATCTTACTTGCATGATATGCAGAGGGATAGCTTTTTAACATTGATTTTGTATTTCGATTTTAGGGGGACGGATATAGTGGACATACGAGAAAATATTCGAGAAAACAATCAAGACCGGGTTGCCGAACTGATGGTTATGCACATATGCTTAATGCAGTGCAAGAACATGATTGTTTCAACTAATAGCTTTTTCTATAACATGAACAATTTATTGAATATGGCAATGATCGGATTGCTTTTGATTTTGTATATTAGATTTTTTTGGAAAAGCGAAGCATACAGATATATTAATGGACGGGTGTTTGTGGTTTTAGTAGCTATATTGTCGTTTTGGCTTGTATCCTGTTTATTAGACAATCAATTGTTTGTGAATACGGAATTTCCTTATAGCTATGTAAGGAGACAGGCATTGACCTGCATATCATACAGTATACCTCTTTATGTAATTAGCTCATATCTTGATGATGCGGGAGTCCTGCTGAAGAAATTATACAGTGCAGCCCCGATTATTTTTGGCATTTCCGTGGTTTCTTTTGCCAGTTATTTGTACAGTTCATCAGATGTTGTAACAAGAGGTTATAGCATGTCGTTTGGAAACCAAATGCTGTTGGGAGCTGCAATATTGTTATTTAAATATTTGGATGATGAAAAAAATAAAGATTTAATCATGTTTATTGTCACGGTGTTACTTATAGTGGCAGCTGGATCAAGAGGACCACTGGTTAGTATTTTATGCCTTATGATATATGCCGTGTTCAGGGTCAGAAGGAACAGAAAAAATATTATTTTGCTATTTGGCCTTTTTTATGGCATGTTGTTGTGCCTGATTTTTACTGAACCAATATTAAGGTTGCTGGGTTCGATTTTTGATGCTCTAGGAATTACTAGCCGAACACTTGTCATGATATTAAATGGAAAGATTTCATATGCATCAGGACGAGGCGATTATCATGAGGCTTTACTGAACGCTATTAACAGTCATCCATTAACAGGGCTAGGTGCATTTGGCGGAGAGAAAACCGTAGGACTTGCCCATAGTTTATATATCGATATTTTTGCGAATTTCGGATATTTGCTAGGTGCTCTATTTATCATTGTTCTTGTAGCTAGAATTATAAGCTATATATCAAGAAACAAGAAGTCACCACGAGCGACAGTTATCATCATGTTTTCAATGCTTATATTTCCGAGAGGATTTTTTGACGAAACATTCTGGGCTGCGTGGTATATGTGGATTATTATGGGACTGCTGGTTTCAGCACAATATGAAAAAACTGGAGAATCGATTCAGGAAAAAACTTAACGCAAAAGTTAATCGATAAAAAATAGAAACAAGTAGAGGGAGAGGGGAATCAACTATGAAGATTCTGGAAATTAATTCCTGCAACTTTGGTAGCACGGGAAATATTATGCTTGGGATTGCTGAGGTGGCGAAACTCTCTGGGAATACGGTCATGACTGCATGTGCCAATAGCCTCAGCAACCGAAAAAAAACAGTTAAAAATCAAGTCTTTATAGGTAGCAGATTTTCAAGAAATCTGCATTATAATTTGGCGTTGAGCACAGGCTTTAATGGTTGCTTCTCCTATTTTGCCACTAGGAAGCTCCTGAAGAAAATTTCAGAGTTTTCACCAGATATCATCCATCTTCACAATTTGCATAACTGCTACATCAATTTGCCACTGCTGTTTTCATACATAAAGAAGCATCACATCCCCGTAGTATGGACACTTCACGATTGCTGGTCTTTTACCGGGAAGTGTCCACACTTTACTATGGCAAAGTGCGAAAGTTGGAAAGATGGTTGCCACGATTGCCCGCAGGTAAGATCGTATCCGGAAAGTCTAGTGGATCGCACGAGGACAATGTGGCGGCTCAAGAAAAAGTGGTTTACCGGTGTGCAGAATATGACTATTGTAACACCATCCCAGTGGCTGGCTGATCTGGTGAAGAAGTCATATCTTAAGGATTATCCGGTCAAAGTGATTTATAACGGCATTGATCTTAGTGTGTTTAAACCCACAGGAAGTGACTTTAAAAAATCATATTGCTTGGAAGGCAAAAAGCTTGTTCTTGGCGTAGCATTCGGATGGAGTGACAGAAAAGGATATAAGGACTGCCTGAAGCTGGCAAAGCTACTTCCTGATGAATACCGTCTCGTCCTGGTGGGGCTCTCCAAGGAGCAGATTTCAGAACTTCCTGACAATATTTTAGGAATTGAACGCACGAACAGCCAAAAGGAACTTGCTGCCATCTATTCTGCATCGGATGTATTTATTAACACTACCTATGAAGATAACTATCCTACAGTGAATCTTGAAGCGAGAGCCTGCGGTCTGCCGATCATCACCTATCGGACAGGCGGAAGCCCGGAAAGCGCAGGGGAGAGTGCGGTGGTTATTGATGTAGGAGATGTGGAAGGGATGAAGAAGGCGGTGCTGAGTCTAACAAGAAATCCAAAAGAGACTTCATTCATTACAAAGAAAGAATTATCCGCTGATGTTAAATTCCAGGAGTATTTGGAATTATACAAAAGTCTGAATTCAAAGGAAGGAGACATTTTAAATTTATGAAGAAAATATTATTGATGAATCCATCACTTTCTACATTAAATATGGGAGACAAGATTATATGTGAAGAGGCAAAAAAACAGCTTCAAGGTGTGCTTGAGGATGCCTTTCAAGTCGAGATTTCTACGCATTTGCCGGTTTCGGTGAATTATGCAAAGCTGTTGAAAGCTTCTGCTTTTGATTATTCTTTTGTACTTGGCACGAATTTGCTTATGGGAAATCTTTTGGGAAGATTTAAACAATGGAATATAAATCCTATTATTGCAAACATATTGCCTCAGACCACCTTGGTTGGTGCTGGATGGTGGCAGTACAATAATGAACCGAATTGGTATACAAAAAAGATATATCAGTCAATTTTAGGGGGGGGTTACAGCCATTCTGTACGTGATGAATATACGGCGGAACAGTTATCAAAAATTGGTTTACGCAATGTAATTGTGACCGGATGTCCCACAATGTGGGATTTTACACCCGAGTTTATGGCGGATATTCCAAGACAGAAGGCAGATTTTGTTTGTACAACTATAACAGACTATAACAGGGACGAAGAAGCAGATTCGGAAATGTTGCGGATTTTGATGCAACATTACGAAAAAGTATTTCTCTGGATACAGGGAATTCATGATGTCAATTATTTGGATAGATTAAAGGCGAAACATCCACAGTTTGACAAAATAGAAATCATTCCACCTAATCTGTCGGCATACGATGAGGTTTTGACAAATTATAATCTTGAGTATGTCGGCACAAGACTTCATGGGGGAATTCGTGCGTTACAACATAAAAGACGGTCTGTTATTATCGCAGTGGATAATCGTGCAAACGAGATGAAGAAAAGTTTTGACCTTACTGTTTTTGAACGCTCCGATATACATGAACTTGGAGATTTTATAGATTCCAAAATAGAAAGCAGGATCAGGCTTCCGTTCGATGATATCAGGAAATGGAAAAATCAATTTTAAAGTTACGATTCTCTGATGTCTGCTTTCACATATAAAAATGGATGGGAGCAGACATGGATATAAGGAGAGTTATTTTAAAATCAAAGGTATTATCAAAACTTGCTATAGCTGTAAATAAGCGGGTGAAGGATCATAAGCTGTACATATTGACCAAACGGGCATTATTAGAATCAAACAGTGTCAAAAACCGAATTTTTTATTTAGGAATCCCCGTACATGGAAATCTAGGTGATTTGGCACAGGGCGTTTGTATCAGGCGATGGATAAAACAACATTATCCTATGTATACGACCGTAGAAATCGAAACCAATGCACTTGTAAATACAAAAGAATCTGTTCTAGGGCTGTTGCAGTCAGCATACAGAAGGGATGATTTTATTATATTTCAAAGTGGGTATACAACGACAGATTTAGGAGGGTATGCAGATGAGATGCATCGTGCGGTTATGAAGGCTCTTCCAAATGCTCGGATGCTGATGCTTCCACAGACGATTTTATTTAAGTCCGAGGATCGTAGACAACAGACGAGCAATATCTATAACAGCATGAATCATCTGCTTTTTTTAGCTAGAGACAGAATATCCTATGATATGGCGAAGGAAATGTTTCCGGATATACCAGTTGAGCCATATCCGGATATCGTTACAACACTGATTGGGAATTTAAAATTCGATTATGTTCGAGACGGAATTCTGTTTTGCTGCCGTGATGATTTAGAAAAGTTCTATTCAGATGAAGATATAGATAAGCTTATAAGAAGATGTAATGAATTTACCAAAGTATCACGAACAGATACAACCAAAAAGGGAAATACGAGGGAGATTGTATCTAATGCAGAGAAATTAATCTATGCAGAAATTGACAGATATGCACATTACAAATTGATTATTACAGATAGATATCATGGAACGATTCTGTCTTTGGTGGCTGGCACACCGGTCATCATTATTAAAAGTAATGATCATAAGGTGGTGACTGGAGCAGAATGGTTTAAAGGTGTTTATGATGACTATGTATATTTAGCAAACGATCTTAGTGACGCGTATGAGATTGCAAAAAAAGTATATCAGAAACAACTGACTAATAAGCTACAACCTTATTTCGAAAATGCTTATTATGATAAACTACCTAATCTTTTTGAGGAGAAAACAAAACTGTGATCATAAGTGAAAGAGAAAAATGTACGGGATGCGGCATGTGCGTTGATTTGTGTAGTAAAAATGCAATTACTATGATTAAAGACAGCCATGGTTTTTACTATCCGAATATTGATTCAGAAAGGTGTATTTCTTGTGGCTTGTGTCAGAAAAAATGTCCAGTGAATAATGCTTCTGATCAAGCAAGTACACCTCAACTGATTTATGCTGCATGGCATAAAAACAAAGATATTAGGAAGCGGTCTACGTCTGGAGGTGTATTTACAGCTATAGCAGAACAGGTGATTGATAATGGAGGAGTGGTTGCAGGTGTAAAATGGAATGATGATTTTCAAGCGGTTCATTTTATTGCTGATAATAAGAAAGACTTGTCATTATTCAACGAATCAAAATATGTTCAGAGCCATGCAAATTCAGTTTATTTGAAAGTAAAAGCAGCATTAGGCGATAATAAGATCGTACTTTTTTCAGGTACGCCATGCCAAAATAATGCATTAAAGCTTTTTTTAGACAAAGATTATCCTAATCTTTACATGGTCGATTTAGTATGCCATGGAGTGCCTTCTGAAGAAGTTCTATATAGGTATTTGGCGGAAAGAACCGATAACATAGATAGTATAAAGCATATTTCTTTTCGGGCCAAAAAACCATTTTGGGATTGGGGATATGTATCTATTAATTTTAACAATCAAAGAGAGTATTCGGTTTTAACGAATGAAGATCCATATTTTGCAATCTTTAATATTGGATATAGCCTACGCGAATCATGCCATAAATGCCGTTATTGTAATATGCATAGATATGGGGATATTACTTTGGCAGATTTTTGGGGATATAAAGCGAATTCCTTTAAGACTCGCGATTATCTTAAAGGTACATCACTTGTTATGATTAATTCCGAAAAAGGAAGAATGCTCTTTCAGATGGTTCAGAATCTGCTTGTTTGTGCTGAATCCTCCAAAGAAGAAGCTTTGCACGGACAGCAAGCATTGAAAAAACCATTTTCCCCCCCGGAGAAAGAGGTACGAGCCTTCTGGTCTGACTTTGAGAATGGAATGTCTATAAGCCAGTTGAGAGATAAATTCATTAGAGGAGTACCCTATTCTCCGCCAAAGCATTTATGGTTAAGAAGGCTATTTTATAGATATAGGTGGCTATTAAAAACGAATGGAAAACTCAAGAAGTAAAAATGCAATATTAAATATTATTGTAGGCTGGGGATCACAAATAGGGATTTTACTTCTATCGTTTGTATCTAGAAGAATATTTATTCAGTTCCTTTCCGCAGACTATTTAGGAATCAACGGTTTATATAGTAACATCTTGTCGGTATTAGCGCTTGCTGAGCTCGGACTTGGAAATGTGACACAATTCTTTCTATACAAGCCAGTGGCAGAAAATGATCATAAAACGATAAATTCACTTGTGAATTATTTTCGTAAACTCTATATGATGATTGCAATGGTTGTGTTAACCATTGGATTGCTGTTAATTCCTCTTTTGAAGTACATAGTTAACAGCAATCTTAATCATAAGGAACTGATTATATATTATATTTTATTCCTATTAAATTCGTGTGTTACATATTTTGCTGCAGATAAAACTGCGCTGTTAGCAGCTAATCAAGATGTCAGATTAACAAAGTATGTAAACTTAGGGGTAAGTATTGCTCTGCAAGTTTTACATATTATTGTTTTGGTTATTTGGCATAATTATATGTTGTATGTTTCTGCGACATTATTGAGCTCGATAGTGAATGTTGGTATCACAAATTGCTTATGTTATCGGAAGTACCCGTATTTAAAACAGAAGGTTACAGAAATAAACTCGATTGATAAGAATTATATTATATCTAATTTAAAAGCAACATTTGTATATAAGATAGGTGCCACGATTATTAATAATACAGACAATATTTTGATATCTGTAATTGTGAGTACTGCTGCAGTTGGACTTTATTCAAATTACCTTATGGTTGTGAATGGTATTCAGGCTTTTTTGTCTGTCGTTACGAATTCGCTAATCAGTGGAGTTGGAAATTTAAGTGCTAATGGTGACAAAAAGCGAATGATATCAATATTTGATGATATGATTTTCTTCTATCATTTCATAGCTGCATTTGGTAGTGTGAGTTTTTTTCTACTGTTTAATGAATTTATTTCCATATGGTTAGGTGTAAACTATCTTCTGGATCAAAGAACAGTATTTGCTATTTCTCTTTCGTTTTATATGACAAATGCTATAAGTCCTGTCTGGATGTTTAGAGAGTCTAATGGATTATTTGATAAAGTTAAGTACTTATTATTATCTACTGCGTTTTTGAATATTATTTTTTCTATTATACTTGGAAAAATATATGGCGTTTTTGGTATTTTGCTGGCTACATCTATAGCAAGAATATTGACGCAAGTGGTATATGAACCGCAGATACTATTTAAGTATATATTTGGTACTTCTTCAAAACACTATTGGAGTAAGCAATTTAAGTATTTATTCCTTGCAATGTTGAGCGCCGCTATTTGTTATGGTATGACATCGCTGATACCGCAGGGATTTACATTTATTGTTATCAAAGCCGTTTTATATTTTGTGATTTTTGTAGTGGTTTTTCTAGGAGGTTGTAAAACAAGCCATGAGGTTAGAGAATTAAGGGTATTTTTAAATAAAATTTTTAGAAAAAATCGATTATAGTCAGAGGACTAGCGTTGCATGGATGTGAGATACCCCGTAAGCGTTCCGTGTCAGTATGGCTAGTTTTGGCCATTCCAAAAGTGTCATCGTCATGGGAAAACGAGAGTATTTTAGTCTCAGTCTTCCCACTGGCATTTACAGTAGTGGAGCATTTCATTACACTGCCGCTTACCACTATGGGATTAATTTACTCTAATTAAGAAGAGAGAAGTCTCATGTTGAATAGACGTGCAACTCGTCGCTCTAATGAAACGTAACATCAGCCACAGAGTGATCGTGTTTTAGGAGTAGAGGTATCGTCATAAACAGAATGACGGTACGTCATTGCCGGAATAACAGTTCGAAATTGCCGGGAATACTCGATAGGAGGTACGTAAACGTTGAATAAAAAATTTCAAGTGTTCATCAGTTCTACATACACGGATTTGGTGGAAGCCAGACGTAAGGTGTGTGATGCCATTCTTTCGATGTATCACTTCCCTGTGGGAATGGAATTTTTTGGCGCAGCGAATGAGGAGCAGTGGCAGATTATAAGTGAAACGATTGATTCTTCCGATTACTATGTTCTGATTATAGGTCAGCGATACGGAACAGTAATTCCAGAAGGAAAACCTGATGCGGGAATCAGTTACACAGAGAAAGAATTCAGATATGCATTGCAAAAGGGCATACCTATTCTGGCGTTCTTGATGGATGATGGTGTAACTGTAAAACCAGAAAATGTGGAGTATGATCATCGAGAAGAGTTTACAGCATTCAAGAATGCTGTAAAAACTGGCCGACTCGTTGAATGGTGGAAAAATCCTGACGAGTTGGCACAAAAAGTTACCAGTGCACTCTATAAGCAGATTACGAGATCGAAGAGACCTGGATGGATCAGGGGAGATGCTGTCGATATTGAGAAGAGTCTTAATGTCATCACTGAATTGACAGAGCGTAATCAACAACTCGTAGATGAGAATCGGGCTTTGACTATTGAAAATCAAAAGCTCAAACATAAATCTGAACGCATACCGAAGTTGACCGTCGTCTTGGAAGGAGATGTACCTGACGATGATGAAAAGAACGATCCGCTCTTTGAACGAATAGATCATTTGAAAACAAGCGATGATGCGGTTGTGCACTTGAAGGTTGAATGTGTTGATACATCCATAGAAGAAATGAATTATCAGCTGCTAAGCCAAGCGGATTTCATCGGTGAATTACGCGGTAGAGTAACGGATGATGAAATAAAATCGTATAACGATGCGCTACCTAAACAAGAAGAGATAAAAAAATATCTCGATCTGTATCGCGAATACCATATGATTGTTGATACTGGAATTGCTTCGGCTATTTGCATTCACAACATAGGTTCGGCCAAAGCAACCGATGTTTCCATAACCATTGAGTTCCCTGATGAGGTAAAAGTCATGGACATCACGGATGTAAGAGAGCTCAAAGAACCAGAGGGACCAGACAAGCCGAGAGATTTGCGTGAGATTGCTTACGAAAGAGCACATAGGGCAGAGACAGCGATGTTTCAGACGATGGCGCGGCTTGATCGATTCGGAAGCATGCCAATAAACCGGTTTGCGATAAACGCTTTATCGCTAGGCAATCATACGGTTTTTGAGTCTCTCGATATCGCTGATAACACGGTAAATATTGAAATCAAAAACGGTATTGTTCATACAAAGTGCGATAGATTTAGAGATATCTATATTACGCCTACAGAGAAAGGCATATTTAAGGCGAAGGTAACGCTTATGTGTGCTGAGTATGAAGAACCGGAGGAAACGGAGATTACGTTTTCATGTGAGTGACAGCAGGCGCATGAAACCAGAACACGGTTCAGAATCACCCAGAATATTCATTCGGTGTCAGAAATATGCGGTGCCCGCTTGTATAATCGGGCACCGCATGAGTTATAGATGGTGTAAAGATCAAGGTGGAAATGACTATGGTGGATAGTTCGTAAATTAATTAACTGTGAAGATGAGTATTCCGGGCGATTCTGAACCGCCGTTCCGTTTATGGTGATACCGCGATTC
>CALAOB010000060.1 GCA_937927445.1 uncultured Oribacterium sp.
CTCACGCGGAATCTCGGATGGTGGGGTTAAAGAATCATCTTCACGCGGTAGTTCGGATGGTGAAGCAGTTTCGTCATCACGGGTCAGCTCAGACGGAGAGGCCGTCGGCGGAATCGTGATCCGATCGGTGACGAGATCCTCCGAGTCGATTAACGATTGATCCCGGTCTGTATCCGTCGGACGAGTGGCGGCAGGCGTAGCGTGACGGTCGTTGCGGGAGCAAGAAAATAGAAGAGAACCGTAAGGTGCGAGACCGTTGGCACGGTAGAACCAGGAACCGAGACTGTCCTGATGATAGTTGCCGCGGTCGCGCTCTGAAAGGAAGCTGTACTCGATGCCGTCAATCGAGTGGGTGCCTGCGAGCATGTGACCGTCGGATGAATCGAAGTAGTAGGTGAAGCCGTCGATGTCATGGTGCCAGCCGGTTTTAAGAAGAGTAGATGCAGAATCCTGCGCGTCATGAGGTGACGCGGATGGAGGTGCTACTGTGAGCAGAGAAGAAGATTGTGTCGGAACCTGGTAATACCAGTGACGCGAGTCGTCGGCATAGTACCAGCCGGTATCAGACTGCGGACGGAGTGCGTTCCGGGCGCGGGAAGTACGAAGCGCCGGAGATGCGGACACAGTACGACTAGGTGGATGAGAAGAGTTCGGAGGCTCAGCGGCCATCGCGGAACGAGATGACACCATAGCAAGGAAAATGACCAGAATGAAGAGAAGAACAGGCTGCAGAGAACGGGTAAGGGCGCGAGAAGTGCGCTGAGTTACGAGGGCGGATTCAGAACTTGAATTCATAACGGTTTTCCTTTCTTAAAAATAGTAGACAAACTGTAACATGCAGTATAGTTATATTTAATATTACCATAGATTAATAAAATGTGGTTAAAACTAGATAAAGTATTAGAAACTTACGAGGTACTATAGCAGTATTTAAATGACAGAATATAATACAAAATATAAAGTCGTTGTAAAATCAACATATTAATCTGATTAAAGGAAAGGAGCAGCACGATGCTTGGAACAATTGCAGAGTATGTAGCAGAGCTTGGGCTTGATGTGGCAAAGAACTGTGGCGAAAGAAAAATAGAAGAACATACACTTCGTGCTGATTTGATTACGTATGTTGAAGGCCGGCGTAAGTACGCTGATATGTGTTCACTGGCGGAGGAGATTGATTTCCAAGGACTAAAAGATTATATAAGCCATCATCTTCTCGAAGATGTATCAACCCGTGTGTTCTCGCCGAGATGTAAAATGCGTGGAGAAGCTCGAAAGAAAATAATTGATCGTGCGATTACTTATTCTGGAGCAGATACACCAGAACGTAAGCGTAAAGTCGCAGAGGTGATCGCTATCTGTTTGGATATCATCCGAGATTTTTATCATAAACAGTGTTCTATGAAGGACTATATTCTTGCATCTGAAACAGTGGAAACAGTGACAGAAGTAGTGAATGAGTCCACAAATACTACAGTTGCGACGATTAACGATAAAACAAATCAGATTTTAGATAAGATTACAGAAAGCAGATCATTGTTCTCGTTGGATGAAGCTATGAAGTATGCTGAGGAGGGACGGATAAATGATATAGGAAGGGAGATAAAAAAATCCCTTGACTGTTTATCTGTTCAACACCCATATTATCCAGACTTTAAAATTGATTATGCGCATGGGAATCTGATTAGCGCACCGGTCACGCCCGAAGCTGCGAAACGATTTCCTCCTTCTATGACTTTCACCGGTGCAATACGATTTGGTGATGAATATTACAATGATCCAAGTGGTAATCCGTTAGACTATTCTTACAGGCACCAGCTTCCAATGACCATGGAAGTGGAGAGGGTTAAAAAATACTTAGGAGAAAGACCGGATCCGTTTCAGGATGATGTTGCAGAACTTGCTGGAAAGACGATGATTGCAGAACCGCCAGCTTTTCCTCCGGCATTTCCGTGTTCGATTAAGATTGGCACAGAAGTATTCTTCGATTATGTTTTTCTGCGAACTCAGGAAATAGAGGATGACGGTACCTATGTCATCAGTAATAAAGAACAGAATGGTTATCTATATTTTGAAATTCGCATTAATCCGAGTAAGCATAGTCAACCGGATTTTAAGATTAAAATTGATAAAGGAAGTAATAAGGATCGATTAAAATATGTAAAGTTCATGAATACTCTTTCTAAAGAGAAAAATCTTCATATCTATCTGTTGGATGAGAGTGAGGATTTTCTTGCGGGATACATCAACGATTTTGATCTGCATACGGGCTTTGCGTCCATTGATGAAGAAATTGATTACTTGGAACGGGTTTGTACAATAGAAGATTATTTCGATGTGAAATTGCCGTCTGAAGGCGGGGTTAGTATGGCGGATTTTGATAAGATCATACGTATCTCGGATTTGATAAGAAACGACCAGATCGAAGGAACGTGGACGCAGGCAACATTTACAGGTATTACAACGCAGCATTTCCGAGAAGAATTGAAATCGTTGGAAAATACTGAAGTACATAATCTTTCGTTTGTCTGGGCTGATCATGTAGAGCTATTCGGTGTTGAACTGGAATTCAGAGTGTTGAGATCATTTATCAGTGCACGAATCATGGATTATGATAGAGTTAAGAAAAAAGTAGAATTACTTGATGACGGAGAAAGCATCAAAATTACATTTTGTGCCGGTGATGATAATAGAGCGATTGAAACACTGAAAATACCAGAGGAATTTGAGAAGGTATCGTGATGAAAATTTTATTTTTGCATTTGAGTGATGCGCATTTTAGAAAAGATACTAATTTTAGTGATATTAATATTCGAGCCATGGTAAAAGGGTTAAAGCAAATAGACTCATTTGATGAATGCGTGCTTGTGTTTTCTGGAGATGTAGTGCATTCAGGTGAAAAGGACCAGTATATTACTGCAGGTTGTTTTATAGGAAGCCTTATTAAAGAGATTAAAAATAATTGTTTATCGGACAAAAGAATATATACACTTATTACACCAGGTAACCACGATAACTTGGCTGCTAATCCAGATAGAAATGTTTCAGAACTAAATAGTTACTACGCTTCCTCATATGAGACAGATCATCACTTTTATGAAGACTTAAAGCAGTTAAATAACTTTTATGAATTTGCCAAAAAAAATGGCTGCTTTAATAAAGGAAAAGTAGTAGATGTCAAACCAGTTAAATTTGGCAAGTTTACAATAAAGGTGAATCTAATCAATACAGCACCATTTTCTCTTTTGTGTACCGGAAATGAAGATAAAGGTTTACATTATATTCCTAAAAAAGAAATAGACAAACTGAATTATGACTTACATGAAAATTACACGATTTCAATAATTCATCATGGACCGGAATGGTTTTCAGATGATTCTAAGCATGAGTTATATAATAAACTGTATGAAACATCCGATTTAATATTTACCGGCCATGAGCATTTTTCTTTGAGTCAATCGAAAATCGTAAATGACCAGTATAAAGTGGTTGTATCAAGTGGGCTGGCTTTGTATGGGACAGAAACGGAACATGGATTTAATACATTAATACTTGATACAGAAAATCATTCTTTGGTAGGACATAGATTTGTCCAAAAGGGAGATATTTATAAACCGGTAAAAAATATAGAGAGTGATGGAATTGTATTTAGAGGAAAGTATAAGTTTACGCATACACAGAAATTTGCCAAATATCTAGAAACAGATATTGATGAAAGAGCAGGAGATAGGTATTTGGATTATTTTGTGTTTCCATCATTAGAGGCTAAGAATATCAATGATGATATGAAAAATTTCAGTGTCTCTACTGAGGATAAATTTTTGGAAATCTTTTCCTTAAAGAGAAAAATCTCTATCGAAGGTGGATCGCGTGCAGGAAAAACTACATTGGCTAAATATTTATGTAGGATCTTGGCTGAAAATTATGTTCCGATTTATCTTGAAGATCAGGACTTTTCTCCGAAAGATAATAATAAGGTTATCAAATATGCGTTTGCTGAACAGTATGGAGATAATGCCGATATTGATGCATTTTGGCAACTAGATGATAATAAAAGAGTTCTTATAGTTGATGGCTATGACAAAATCAAGAAAGAAAAATGGACTGCGTTCCTAAAAGATGAAGAACACAAATTTGGTCATATCATTTTCTTTGGAGGAGTGGACTGGAACCTGAATATTAAAGAAAAAACTGTAGAAGAACTTTCTGAAAATAAAATCTTTTACATGAAGATATGTCCTTTCTATTATGCCAAAAGAGAAAAGCTGATTGAAAAAATATGCAGCAATTCTCAAGAAAGTAAGGTTACGAATATTACGGAAAATATAAGGAGAATTAATGAGGATATTACAGATCAAATTCGATATTTTCAACTAAATCCGGACTTTATTCATCAATATGTAGATTATTATTTGAGTTTTCCTTATAACAAGTCACCAAAAGAGAGTAACGTATTTAGCAGGGTTTTCGAAGCTAATATCACCTTTAGACTGGCCAAATATGCAGGTAACGAGAATGTAGATGAATTAATGATTGCATTGGATTATGTCGCACATCATATTCATTTCAACAAAAAATATCCTTTACCAACAGAAGAATTTGAACAGGTGGTGGCGGCGTATAATGAAGAATATGATAATAATTTGAAAGCTAAATATGTATATGATGTAGGTATAAAGGCCAATGTCATAAGAGAAGTACCAGATAAATTCGGTATAGAATTCTGTGACGAAAACTTACTGGCATATTTTACAGCTTTACATCTAAACAGAATTTTTAATGAAGGGAGAGGGGCGGATGAACTAAAATATATCCTTGATAATATTTGTTTTCAGCCAAATGGGGATATTGTATTATTTTTATCTTATATTACAAGCAATGTTCAGATTTTAAATCCAATAGCTGAGAGTCTGTTTAATCATATGAAAGACTGGGTGGAATTAAGTCTTGATACGGATAATATAGGGTATCTTTCAAAACTCAGTTTTCCTGAAAGACCTAAGTTGCCAGATTCAAACGCTAAAAAGAAATTGAAAGAAGAAAAGACGAACATTGAAAAAGAATTTGTAGAAAATCATAAACAGGATTCTGAAAGTCTTTATTCGTATGATGAAAGCAAAGTGAATTCGTTTGAAAATAAGATATCTAAGAGTCTTTCGTATCTTGAATTAGTGGCAAAAATATTACCTAATTTTAGACATATGCTAAAAGCGGAAGAGAAGCAAGCTATCGTGAATATGCTGTACATTTACCCTAATAAGCTATTGTATTTTATGCTTAAAGATATTGATGCAAATTACGATAGGATTATAAATGATATTTTAGACCGTGTTCCTAAAACCAAGAAAGGAAAATTGGTCACCAAAGATATGATTACTAAAGTATTACAGAATCAATCAATTGCCTACATTTTATCTATCTATGATTTTATTGCGTCAACAGCGGTAAATGGGAAAACGATAAATGATTTGAATAAGTTTAATTACAGTCATAATACAAACTACAAATTACAGAATCTATTGATGGAAGAGAGCGCGGGTAATTTATATGAATTCTCAAAAAAAGCTGTGGAATTACACAAGAATCACAAATTGAGCATTACAGACCAGATGGTAATGCTCATTGTAAGAAAGTATTTTTTGTGCCACGATGATCCTTTAGTAGGCGAAGCTCAGCATTTAATAGATATGATTTTTGAAAATGATAACGAGCAGAAAAAAATGCTTAGAATGTCTCATGCACATAATAAAATAGTGAAAAAATAAAGTATTTAGTAGAAAACTGATATTTTAGAAGAGAGGTAAGGATTATGGAATTAAATATTACAGATGCATTTAAGGATAAGGTTTTAGTTATCACTGGCGGTACAGGCAGCTTCGGTTCTACGGTGTTGAAGCATTTCCTGACTACGGATATAGGAGAGATCCGTATTTTCAGCCGCGATGAGAAGAAGCAGGACTGGATGCGGCATACATTGCAGGCGCAGTATCCAAAGTATGCGTCGAAGGTGAAGTTCTTTATCGGAGATGTACGTAACATCGATTCTGTACGCGATGTGATGTATAACGCAAACTATGTGTTCCACGCAGCCGCGCTGAAGGAGGTTCCGTCCTGTGAGTTCTTCCCGATGGAAGCGGTTCGGACGAACGTTCTCGGTACGGATAATGTCATTACGGCAGCCGTAGAGAATCATGTAGAGCGAGTGGTATTCCTGTCCACGGATAAGGCAGCGTACCCGATCAACGCGATGGGTATGACGAAGGCTGTGGCCGAGAAGGTTGTAGAGGCGAGAGCGCAGGTCGCGTATGAGAGAGGCGGCACGGTTCTCTGCTGTACGCGTTACGGAAACGTTATGTGCAGCCGTGGATCCGTTATTCCGCTCTTCATTGACCAGATCAAGCGGAAGGCACCGATCACCATCACGGATCCGAACATGACTCGATTCCTGATGAACCTCGATGAGGCGGTAGATCTCGTAGCTTTTGCGTTCGAGCATGCGGAGCCGGGCGATCTCTTCATCCAGAAGGCAGATGCGTCTACTATCGGTGATCTCGCAGACGGCGTGATGAAGCTCTTCGGCGAAACCGAGAAGAGAATCATCGGTACCCGTCATGGAGAGAAGCTGTATGAGACGCTGATGACGAGAGAAGAGCGTCTTCGTGCGACCGATATGGGTCATTACTTCCGTATCGCACCGGACAGCCGCAGCCTGAACTATGATAAGTTCTACGTTCAGGGACAGGTTCAGACGGAAAGTGACGAGGCATACACCAGCCACAACACCACCAGACTGGATGTAGACGGCGTCGTGAAGAAGATTCTGACGACGGATTACGTGAAGGAAGAGCTCGAAGGCAGAGCACATCTGGTAGAGGCGTAAACTTGAGGGCGCGTCGTGATGCGACGCGCTTTTTCTGAGAGGGGATAGATATGGTAGAGCATAATTTTAAGTGGAAGAATGATGGCCGTTTGAAGATTATGATCGGCTGTGGTACGCGGCCAGAGATCATCCGTCTGGCGGCGGTGATCAAGCGGTGCCGGGAGTATTTTGATACATGCGTAGTGTACTATAATCAGAACTGGGATCGGAATCTGTCGACGGTGTTCTGGGAAGATTTCGAGCTGACGAATACCTTCGGGGCGTATGGTCCGGATATTCTGGTGCCGGTCGTTGGCGACAATCTGGGTGTGACCTGTGGAAACATTCTGGGGCGCAGCTATGAGCTGCTCAGTGAGCTGCAGCCGGATGGCTATCTGGTACTCGGCGATACGAACAGCTGTCTGTCTGCGATTTCTGCGAAGCGCCTGCATATTCCTCTTTTCCATATGGAAGCCGGAAACAGATGTAAGGATGAGTGTCTCCCGGAGGAGACCAACCGTCGTATCGTCGACGTGATTTCAGATGTGAACCTCGCGTATTCGGAGTATGCGAGAAAGTATCTCGCGGATACCGGGCTTCCGAAGGAGCGTACGTATGTGACGGGTTCGCCAATGGCGGAGGTTCTTCGGATGAACCTGGAGAAGATCGAACAGAGCGACGTGCTCGAGCGTCTGGGGCTGGAGAAGGATAAGTATATTCTCCTGTCTGCACATCGCGAGGAAAACATTGACACAGAAAAGAACTTCACGAGTCTGTTCACTGCGATCAACGCACTCGCTGAGAAGTATGATATGCCGATTCTCTATTCCTGTCATCCGAGAAGCAAGCATCGTCTCGAGCAGAGCGGCTTCAAGCTGGATCCGCGTGTGCGGGTCAACGAGCCGCTGGGCTTCAATGACTATAATAAGCTGCAGATGAACGCGCTGGCGATCGTTTCTGATTCCGGTACACTGCCGGAGGAGAGCAGTTTTTACCTTTCTATCGACCATCCGATCGCTGCGGTATGCATTCGTACATCGACGGAGCGACCGGAGGCACTAGAGGCGGGCGATTTCATCCTCGCGGGCATCACGACGCAGGAGCTGCTGAATGCGACGAGCATGGCGATCGACATGAAGCGAAAGGGTATCCTCGGAAAGCCGTGTCCGGATTATACGGATGAATCGGTTTCGATGAAGGTGGTTCGTATCATCCAGGGATACGTGAACGTGGTCAACAAGATGGTATGGCGTAAAGACCAGAAGTGACGGGCATCTGATCGCCCTGCAGTCGATGATGTGATGAGATGCTCGGCTGAGCTGGTCGGGTATTTGTTAGAGTGAGTTTAGTGAGGGACGAAATGAATATTCTGGTAACGGGCGCGAAGGGCATGGTCGGCACTGCGCTTTGCAATAATCTGAAAAATATCCGTGATGGAAAGAACAGGACGAGAAGCATCGAGATCGGTGAGATCTACGAGTATGATCTGGATTCGACGCCAGAGCAGCTCGAGGAGTACTGTCAGAAGGCGGATTTCGTTTTTAATCTGGCGGGCGTAAACCGTCCGGAGAATCCGGAAGACTTCATGAAGGGGAATTTTGGATTCGCAGACACCCTGCTGGAGACATTGGCCAGATGTCATAGCAGGGCAGGCATCATGCTGTCGTCCTCGGTCCAGGCGACGCTCGAGGGACGTTTTGGAAATAGCGAATATGGCCGCAGTAAGAAGGCGGGCGAGAAACTGTTCTTTGAATACGGGAAGGCGACCGGGGTGCCGGTGTATGTCTATCGTTTCGTGAACCTGATGGGTCACAGCCGACCGAAGTACAACAGCGCGATTTCGACCTTCTGCTGGGCGATCGCGAACGACGAGGAGTACACGGTGAACGATCCGTCGGTGGAGTTAGAGGTGCTGTATATCGATGACCTCGTGGAGGGGATGTTCGACCTTCTCGAGGGCAAGGAGCAGCACTGCGAGTTCGATGGCGTGGAGACGGTGCTGGATCCGGCGGGGCGGTACTGCTGTGTGCCGGTGACGCATAAGGTGACGATCGGGGAGATCGTGGCGCTGCTGAAGGAGTTCAAGCAGCAGCCGGTGAGCCTGATGATGCCGAAGTGCCCGGAGGGATCCTTCGCGAAGAAGCTGTTCAGTCTGTATCTGTCGTATCTACCGGCGGAGAAGTTCAAGTATGCGATGCAGATGAACGTGGACCAGCGAGGTTCGTTTACGGAGCTGATGCACACGGAGGACTGTGGGCAGGTCAGCATCAACATCAGTAAGCCAGGCATCACGAAGGGCCAGCATTGGCATAACTCGAAGTGGGAGCAGTTCATCGTGGTGCATGGGCACGGATTGATTCAGGAGCGGAACATCGTGACCGGCGAGACCGTCGAGTTCGAGGTGTCCGGCGACCGGATCGAGGCTGTGTATATGATCCCGGGATGGACACATAATATCATTAACCTGTCGGATACGGAGGATCTCGTTACCGTGATGACGTGCAACGAAATATTTAACCCGGAGAAACCCGACACGTTCTTTGAGAAGGTGTGAAGAGGGGCATCTCGCTGTGCCGCCGTTTTATTTCTATCGCCGGAAGGATGTGAAGCGGATTCCGGAAGCATTGGCCGCAGGCTGCGGCGCGGACGCTCCGGGAGAAATCGGTGGGGCCAAGGCCCGGGAACATATGAATCCGGTGGTGCGGCAGGCGGCACATGAAGTCTTCGGTGATGATCGGATCCGAATCATTGAACCGCTGGATGTGCTGGACTTCCATAACTATATGCACCATAGCTACCTGATCCTTACGGATTCTGGCGGAATCCAGGAGGAGGCACCGTCACTCGGCAAGCCGGTACTGGTGATGCGGGATACCACTGAGCGTCCGGAGGGCATCAAGGAGGGAACGCTGAAGCTGGTCGGCACCTCGGAGGCGGTGATCTATAATGAGTTTACGAAGCTCCTCGATAGTAAGCGCTCAGTGTTAGCTGAGCGCGCTAACTGACTACCGCGAGATCTTTGGAT
>CALAOB010000061.1 GCA_937927445.1 uncultured Oribacterium sp.
CTCCTCGGTGTCACCAGCCGGGCCGGCTGCCTTCGACTTACGCTTCGCGTTCTTGCCGACGATGGTGGCAGGCTGTGCACCCGGATGATCAACACCGGCTGCATATACGCCTGCGGTCGGATCGGTGACAGGGTCAAGCTCGACCTCATACCACTCGCCGTTGTACTTCTCCTCGAGCACGCCCTCGCTGTTGTAACGGGTCGGGTTCGTGGTCTCGTACTTCGTGGTCTCCGGAACCGTCTCCTGCGGAGCGAGCACGCCGCCCTCAGCTACGACGCCGGAACCTGGGCCGCCTACAGCGATATCGCCTTCCTCCATGACACCACCCTGCTGAAGAACCGGGGTACCGTCTGCGTTGGTCTCCTCAACGGCTGCGAGGAGATCCTCAGCGCTCAGCTCGTCGTCTGCCGCCATGGTCTCAAACGTATCGAAGCTCTCCGGGAGGGCAATATTTCCACAGATGCTCATACCGGCGAAGGTGTCGGCTTCTTCCTTGGTCGCGAACTTGACCGTAACGTGATCTGCGGAAGTGAAGTTGTCGTTGATGAGTACGATGTGCTGCTCGGACTCGGCACCGTCAAACTTTACGGTGTGGCGACCGAACGGCTGGCCATCGACGCTGACATAGACATCATTGTCACCGGTCAGATAATCGTAGTCGAGACCGAGGAGGCCCTGAAGCTTGTTGCCCTCGGCATCGGTCACATAATCTGCGAGGATCTCGTAGGTCGTGTCGTTCAGCTTTGCGAAGTTGGAAGCCGGGATGTAAGCGAAGCTCTCAAGCTCTGCGATCTTCTCGTCGAGCGGCTTGATGGTCTGGCTCTCACCCTTCTGATCACCAGCGGCAGCGGATGCCTGGATCGCGGACAGGATGACATCGGAAGTGATGTCGTTGCCCTCGTCGTTCTGGTTGATCTGATCCTTTGCGACGGTCGCCTTCACATCCTTACCGGCATCCTCGAAGCCCTTCGCGATGTCGATGGTCTCGCCGAGGTAGTGGGAGGTGATGTTCTTGATGGCGTCTGCATTGGCCGCAGCAGGACCGTCCGGATTTGTCACGCTGGACGGCTCGATGAGGGAGATGATCTCGATGCCCGGGAACTTCTTGTTCAGGGCGCGGATCAGGGCCTCGTAGAAGGCCGGGAAGGTGTCCTGATCGTCGTAGCTTCCGAAGCTGAGCACAGCGGCGTCATACTCGACGTCGGTCGTAAGCTCGTTGGCGATGACGAAGCCGGCGTAGGCACCGTTGTCACCAGCGAGTGCGTAGTTGTTTACGAATACGTTTGACTTAAATGCATCACCGAGCTTCTGAGAGAGCTGCTCGGACCAGCTGTCCTCGAGGTTCGTCGCGCCGTCGCCGTAAGCGAAGCCGTCGCCGAGCACGAGTACGTTGACTGCGTTGCCGGAATTCAGCTTGTCATAGAAATCGCCACGGGTTACCTCGACCGGTGCGGTCTCGACGGTGGTCGTCTCGGCTGCCTCGGTGGAAGCGGCTGCAGTCTCCACTGCGCTGTCTCCGCCGGAATGGCTGGTCGCAACCGCGATACCCATGAGGATCACGACCGCACCCGCCAGGCCGCCGATGCAGGCCTTCTTATTCTGCTCGAAAAATTCCTTAAAATCCATAATAGTACTTCTCCTTATGAAGTTGTTCTCTTCCCATGCGCAGGATGCAGACGATGGAGGCACATCGCAGGAACTGGCCCGCGGCGTTTCGCACCTTGCATCGATAGAACGGCGCATTTTCGATATACCGCTACATATTACCCTTTTATCATAGAAAAAACAATTAATTTTATTTGAAGATTTTGTGTTTTATACGGTAAAGGGGGATGGTTTGCACTTTCCGCGCTCACGCCATGCTCACTGTGTGCTATGATAATACTTAATTTGGAAGTTCATCTTCAGAGGAGTACTTAATTTAGGAAGTTTATCTTCGGAGGAAGTATCATGAGGCGGAATCATTCATTTCATCGCAGTGCAGTTTTGATGTCCACGATGCTCAGTGTAAGTATGCTGCTGAGTGTGATCGGGTGCATAACAGCGCATGCCGGTGTGCGGAGCTCGGGCGTTTCGGTTTCAGCATCACAGACCACCGCAGCCACGCCGTTTGCGCAGCATGGGCGTCTCCAGGTCCGAGGCATTGAGCTCGTGGATCAGAGCGGCGCGCCGTTTCAGCTGAAGGGCGTTTCGACACATGGGCTTCAGTGGTTTCCGCAGTATGTTTCGCAGGAGAGCTTCGCGAGCCTTCAGTCCTGGGGTGCCAATGCTGTCCGCCTCGCGATGTACACGGGGGAGGAAGGCTACGTTTCCGGTGGGGATCGCGCACAGCTGGAGGCGACGATCGACCGTGGCGTGCAGGCAGCCGCAGCGCTCGGCATGTATGTGATCATCGACTGGCATATCCTGTCGGACGGAAATCCGAATCAGCATACGGGCGAGGCCGTGGATTTCTTCAGCCGGATGGCCGCGAAATACGCCGGCCTCGGAAACGTGCTGTATGAAATCTGTAACGAGCCGAACGGTGGCGTACAGTGGCCGGAGATCAAACACTATGCGGATCAGGTGATTCCGGCGATTCGGCAGTACGATCCGACGGGCATCATCATCGTGGGTACGCCGACCTGGTCGCAGGACGTGGAACAGGTCGCGTCGTCACCGTTGGCGCAGCCCGGGAACGTGATGTATGCGCTGCATTTTTATGCCGGTACGCATAAGGACAATATCCGGCAGAAGCTGCTGACGGCGCGGGCGCAGGGGACCCCGGTGATCATTTCGGAGTTTTCCATCTGCGACGCGAGCGGCAACGGCGGCATCGATTACGCTTCGGCGGAGGCCTGGAAGCAGCTCATCCGCGAGACCGGCGTGAGCTATTTCGCGTGGTCGCTCAGCAATAAAGTGGAGACCTCCGCACTGATTTCGAGCAGTTGCAGTCGGGCCAGCGGCTGGAGCGATGCGGAGCTCAGTGAGACCGGGCGCTGGCTGAAGACCATGCTCGCGACAATGCCAAATGAGTTATAGAACACTCATAAATATTGACTATAGAACCAACGCGGAGGACTTTTCTCGGTCCTCCGCGTTTTATAGTGTGCCTGGCGGCGCACGTTTCTAACCGGTGTAAGTCCGGAGTCCACCC
>CALAOB010000062.1 GCA_937927445.1 uncultured Oribacterium sp.
ATCCGGCGGCGTCACGGTGACGGTTACGCTCTGGGAGCCGTGGGCATCGACATCGACGCTGGACGCAGCATTGCTCGCGCCATTCGGCTTGAAGCTGACGGTCCAGCCGGTCGGTGCGTCGGCAGCGAGGCTGTAGGTCTGGGCACCCGATGAATTATTCTGTACGGTGGAGTTAAAGGTGAAGGTCGTGCCACTCGCGCCCTGCTGCTCCGGGTAGGTGGTCGAGAGCTGGTTCGTACCTGTGGTCTCGTCGGAGACATTGATCGTCAGCTGGAGATCACTGCTGGCCTCACCGGCGCTCGCCGCATGCAGCAGCACGTTGTAGCTGCCCTTCTGTGCGTCGTCCGGAACGGTCACGCTGTAGGTGACGAGGCCGTCGTTCGAATCCGCGTCCGCACCGGACTTTACAAATACATTCGAAACTTCCTTGTTGTTGCCCTCGAAGTAGCCCTTCCAGCTGTCGTCGAGACCGGTCGCGCTGAGGCTCGTGTTGAGGCCCGTGCCGGTCTGGTTCGCGAAGTCGAGGCTGAAGTTCAGGGTATCGCCCGGCTTCGCGGTGATGCCGGTGTAGTCCGTGGACATCTCGAGTCCGCCTGCGGCCAATGCCGGCGTCGCGAGGCAGGTGGCGCTGAGTAAGGTAAAAGCGCCCACGCAGGCTGATAAAGCGAGTGCATGAGCGCCGGAGATAGGTTTCGAAGTAGTCATGATGTTTCCCCCAAGTAAATTCAGATTTGTTGGAGGATTTTTCTTCTCCAACTAAAAACAGGTTTTAGTCGGAAAATGTGTTTCAATTGTGTTCAGAATAAGTTGATTTTGTGAATTCACGAAAGGGCCAGCGCTGGATGGCAGCCCTACGTTTTCTGCTAAAGTGTTTCGAATTCACTTTGGTTCGAGATGTAAAGTCCGAAGTGGCGGGAGACCGGCGGTTTCGTGGGTGGCGAGGATGAGGGGGCGGCGGGCTTTGGTTTCGAAGATGTAGTGGATGACCTGCTGCCTGGTCTGATCGTCGAGGCCGGTGAAGGGTTCGTCCATGAGGAGGAGGGCGGAGGCCGGGAGGAGGGCGCGGACGATGGCGACGCGGCGGCGCATGCCGCCGGAGAGTTCGCGGACCGGCTTCGTGAGGGCGTCTTCCGGGAGGATCTTTGCGAGTTCTGCTGCCGCACGTGCACGGGAAATCATCGGCGAAACGGCGGAGACATTGGCTACTGCATCGAGCGACTCAAGGAGACGGTCCTCCTGGAAGACCATGCCGATTCGGAGATTTGCGCCGGCGGTTGCGGCCTCACCCATCGTGATGTCGATCGTGCCGCTGTCGGGGTGCTCGAGCCCCGCGAGGATGCGGAGCAGGGTCGTCTTGCCGACGCCGGACGGGCCGAGCAGCAGGAGGTCGCGGTTGTCGGCCTGGCTGTCGATGCGGAAGCTCAGGTCGTCGAGGATGTGCTGGCCGTCGTAGGATTTGGTGAGATGGTTGCATGAAAGTAGCATGGTGTCTCCTTGCCTGAACATTATCTGTTATAAAGGAACTCTCTGACGGGACGTCAGTTTCGCATCATTTTCGGTGAAACAGGGCGCGAAAACCGGCGAGGAAGAGGTGCTCGAAGAGGTACGAGATCAGGATGATGGCGATCGTCCAGCTGAGGAGCTCGCCGGTTTCGAGGTAGATTTTCGCGTTGTAGAGGCCGTTGCCCATCGAGCCGAGGGGCTGGCCGATGACTTCGGCGGCGACGCCGCTTTTCCAGGCCATGCCGAGGGCGGTCTGGAAGGCGCTGTAGAGGTACGGAAAGAGGGCCGGGAGGTAGATGAAGCGGAGGCGGCGCGTGGTTGGCATGTGAAAGACGCTCGCCATCTCGAGGAGCTTCGGGTCGGTCGCCTTTAAGCCGCTCAGGGTGTTCAGGTACAGGAGCGGGAGGACGACGAGGGCGCTGATGTAAAGGGACAGCATACGGTTGCCTGCCCAGATCAGGAGGATGATGACGAAGCTCGCCACCGGCACGGCCTTCAGCGCGAGGATGAAGGGCGCGAGGAGTTCCTCGAGGAAGGGGCGGCGGTAGCTTCCCCACGCGAAGAGGATGCCGACCGCGGAGCCGATCAGGAAGCCCGCGATGATGCGGACGAAGCTGAAGGCGAGGGACTGCCAGAACATCGTGGTCCGGAGCATTGTCCAGAGCGTGCGGAGGGTCTCAACCGGCCCCACGATCAGGATCGAATTATGGATGACGAGCGCCAGCGCCTGCCAGAGCAGAAGCCAGAAGGCGATGATCAGAAGTTTTCGAAGATTTTTCATTTTGAATTTCCTCACGTGCATACTGTATTTATTCTATCAAACATTTACAACATCTGCATCGCACGCTTTCGCATATCGCATAAATCCATAAATTCAACTTAACAGTTCAGCTGTGTTTCTTAATCCAGCTGTTTTTGTTCAAGAAAATCAAGTGGGATTGAAGAGCGTTGTTGGCATCAGGGAAGAATTCTGCCCAGATGATGCAGCATTTTTCCAAAACTACCCAGTCATCATCATAAAAAAAAATTCAAAAAGATACAGCAGAGGCATGCCGGGTGCTGAAAACCATCATCATGCCTATCCGCCGTCATATGGAATTTGCGAGTGCAGGCACATTGAGCCGAAAAATACGCCATCATGCCTATGGCGAGTGAACTCTGAAATTTCAACTGCAGGCATGGTAAGCGCTTTAAAACGTCATCGTGCCTACGGAAATAGCCATAAATTGAAGTGTACCCCTTGTCAAGGACACTTTTAAAAGTAGGCATCCTGTTTTGGGGA
>CALAOB010000063.1 GCA_937927445.1 uncultured Oribacterium sp.
CGGTTCCGCAACCGTCGACGTACGCGCGCAGGCGAAAGCCTTTAACGCCCTCGTCAACGGCCGCGGCGGCGGACAGAAGGAGATGATCCAGGGCAGCCTCGTCGCATCAGAGCAGAAAATTCAGGATGCGATGAATCATATTTTCGGTGATGAATTTTAAAAGATCAGCCGGAAGCCCTCACCTCCTCCTGGTTTTACCTGTAATTCCTTACAGTTCTATAACGGTTCCGACACAGCTGTTTGCGCACGCAGACAGCTGTGTTATAATATTCGCGTCTTAATGAAAAGACGAACAGACGGAATATTACAGCACATAAGGAGATAAAAATATGATTCGTATCGGCTTACTTGGTTATGGAAACCTGTCCCGCGGCATCGAGGCTGCCATCAAGCGGAACCCGGATGAGGAGCTCGTAGCGGTATTTACACGTCGCGATCCGGCAAGTGTGAAGATTCATACCGCTGGTGTCAAGGTCGATTCCGTCGATCATATCCTCAGCTATAAGGATGAGATCGATGTACTCATGATCTGCGGCGGTTCGGCGACGGATCTTCCGACCCAGACCCCGGAGTATGCACAGTACTTTAACATCATCGACAGCTTCGATACCCACGCGAAGATTCCGGAGCATTTCGCGGCGGTTGATGCGGCAGCGAAGAAGGCCGGGAAGCTTGCGATGATTTCCTGCGGCTGGGACCCGGGCATGTTCTCCCTGGCCCGTATCTACGCAGAGTCGGTGCTGCCGGATGGCAAGCACTATACCTTCTGGGGCAAGGGTGTTTCCCAGGGCCACAGTGATGCAGCACGTCGCGTAGAGGGCGTCAAGGACGCACGTTCCTATACGCTTCCGGTTGAGAGCGCGATGGAGGCAGTACGCAGCGGCAGCCAGCCGAGCTTCACGGCACGTGAGATGCATACGAGAGAGGTATTCGTCGTGCTCGAGGAGGGCGCAGATGCAGCAAAGGTCGAGCAGGAGATCAAGTCCATGCCGAACTACTATGCCGATTATGATGTGACGATCCACTTCATTTCCGAGGAGGAGATGCAGCGGGATCATGCTGCACTTCCACACGGTGGCTTCGTGATGCGTTCCGGTGTGACCGGTGACGGAAGTAACCATGAGCTGATCGAGTACAGCCTGAAGCTGGATTCGAATCCGGAGTTTACGGGCTCGGTACTCGCTGCCTATGCAAGAGCCGTGAGCCGTATGGCCGCGAAGGGCGAGACGGGCTGCATCAGCGTCTTCGATGTCGCACCGAAGTACCTGAACCCGAAGTCCGAGGAGGAGCAGCGTCATACGCTCCTGTAAGCAGGCATCGGCATCACAGATCGCGCGTGCGACGACTTGAAGTGACGTACCGGAACGATACGTTGTCTGCGCGGCTGTCAGCTGACGCGGAATGTGAGAGGTTTATGATGAGAAAATTCAGAAAGCTGCTGGCCGCAGCCATGATCGCCGCGGTCGCAGCCATGACATCCACGGTGCCGGCATTGGCACAGGAAATGTGGATCACGACGGAGGATGGCGCGAGTCGCTTCGTCACCCTGGATGAAAGCGGTGCTGCGAGTGGATACCAGGGCTGGTACCAGGATCCGAACAGCGGAGGCTTTTATTATTTCGAAGATGGTGCCCTCGCCACCGGCTGGATCATCGACGACGGGAAGTTTTACTATCTCGACTCGTCGACGGGCGCGATGGCGGTGAACCGGATGGTGGGCAATTTCTACGTCGGTGAGGATGGTGCCGCGATGAGCGACACCACGACCCCGGACGGCGTGAAGCTCGCGTACAACGGCTCGCGCATGAACGGGAAGGATCCGGTGGAGGAGCTGAATGAGAAGACCTACACCTACCGGGAGCTTCTCCGGAAGAATCCGAACCTCATTGCGGAATTCTCGGACCGTACGGGCGGCACCGGCCATCAGATCCTGCGGGAGACGGCACGGGGCTTCACCTGGGTCATCTACGCGACGATGAAGCTGTACGAGCCGACCGAGGACGGTCAGAAGGGAAAGCGCGTGTTCGAGGGCGATGGTGCCTTCCGTTTTGACGCGCTGATCGAGCGAAAGCAGAGCGATGGCAGTAGCCGCTATATCCGTCCGTTCGGGCTGATACAGGAGGACCGCCAGCAGTGGACGGCGGCGCACATCCAGATCGATCCGGCGGGCTTCATCAGCTACGCATCGGATGAGGGCTGAGGCCGGAGCACAGAGCCCGGTCAGGGGGGCTGAAGTACTGGTGCTGACAGACCAGGCCCCGGATCACAGAGCCTGCTCAGGGCTCCGAAGTAAACAACATCACGGCGCTGCCATCGGCAGCGCTCTTCTGTCATCTAAGAGGAAACATACATGACATTACAGCAGCTTAGACAGGTGATCGCCGTCGCGGACAGCGGCTCCATGAACGAGGCAGCGAAGCGGCTCTATATCACACAGCCGTCGCTTTCGGCGGCCATCAAGGAGCTGGAAAAGGAGATCGGTATCGAAATCTTTCTTCGCTCGAACCGGGGGATCGTAACCACGGCTGACGGCGAAGAGTTTCTGGGGTATGCACGGCAGATCGTCGAGCAGTATCAGCTGATGGAAGACAAGTATGTCAATGTCGGTACCCGGAAGAAGAAATTCTCCGTCTCCATGCAGCACTATACCTTCGCGGTCGAGGCCTTCATTCACCTCGCACGTGAGTATGGTATGGATACCTATGAGTTTGCGGTCAAGGAAACGAAGACCATGGAAATCATCAACGACATACGAAACCAGACCTCGGAGATCGGCGTCATCTATATGAATGATTTCAACAGTAAGGTCATCGGAAAGATCCTGCGGGAGGATTCCCTCGAATTCATCCCGCTGTTTGACTGTAACATCTATGTGTTCATGAGTAAGGGGAATCCGCTGGCCGGAAAGGACATCATCCGCATGGAGGAGCTCGCAGATTATCCCTGCCTCAGCTTCGATCAGGGTGAGCGGAACTCCTTTTACTTTTCGGAGGAGGTGCTGAGCACCTACGATTATAAGCGGATCATCAAGTGCGATGACCGGGCGACCTTCCTGAATCTGATGGTCGGACTGAATGGTTATACGCTCTGCTCCGGCATCATCTGCCAGGAGCTGAACGGTGATGAGTATACGGCGGTCCGCCTCGATACGGATGAGACCATGACCATCGGCTACATCAAGAAAAAGAAGATTCCGCTGTCCGGTATCGGTGCACGGTACGTGGCGGAACTTCAGAAATATAAGGCGCAGGCACTGTAGTCTGCAGAAAGGAAAAGTATGTTGAATACGCAGTTGATCATTTTTGCAGTGGTCGCCCTCGTGCTGCTGCTCGCCGTGGTGCTGTACATCGTACAGAGGAACCAGAAGCGGAAAAATGCAGATAAGCTTCAGATGAAGATTCGGGAGGATGAAAAGCTTCACATCACGCTCGATGATAAATCCGATGCGGCGGAGGTCGCCCGGATCATCCTGGAAGGCCTCGGCGGCCGCGAGAACGTCAGCGAGGTACAGCATGACGGTGCGCGACTCAAGGTGGCGATCCGGCAGTACGATGCCGTAGATGAGAAGAAGATCCGCTCCGCGCAGGTAGGCGGTGTGCTTCGCCCGGGTAAAAATGCTGTACAGATCATCATCGGCCCTTCGGTCGAACTAGTGGAGAACGAGCTTCATAAGCTGCTTGGTATGTGATATGAGTAAGAAATATGAGATGGATATGACCACCGGCGCCATCATGCCGAAGGTCATCACCTTTGCGCTGCCACTGATGGCAGCTTCTATGCTGCAGCTGCTGTTTAACGCGGCTGACATCGTCGTGGTCGGGCGTTTCGTGAGCCCACAGGCGATGGCGGCCGTCGGCTCGACCGGATCACTGGTGAACCTTATTATCCAGCTCTTCGTCGGTTTCTCCATCGGTGTCAATGTCTGCGTCGGAAAGTATTATGCGGCGAAGCGCCAGGAGGAAATGTCCGATACCATCCACAGCTCGATCCTGGTGTCGGTGATTTTCGGTGCGATCCTCTGTGTCGTCGGCATCATTCTGGCTCGGCCGATGCTGGAGTTGATGGGCTCACCGGCGGATGTTATCGAAGACTCGGTGCTCTATCTTCGCATCTACTTCCTTGGCATGCCGCTGATCATGCTCTATGATTTCGCTGCCGCGATTCTCCGTGCGGTCGGTGACACGAAGCGTCCGCTGTATTTTCAGATGATTGCCGGTGTGATCAACGTCATTCTGAACCTGTTCTTCGTCCTCGTGGTAGGCATCGGCGTGGCCGGTGTTGCAATCGCGACGACGATCTCACAGGGCTTTTCCGGCATCGCCCTGCTCATCACGCTGATGCGGGAGAAGGGTGCACTGCACCTCGACCTCCGAAAGCTCCATATCAACTGGAAGATTCTTCGCTCCATCATGGAGATCGGTCTGCCGGCCGGCCTCCAGAGCACCGTGTTCAGTCTGTCCAATGTCGTCATCCAGAGCTCCATCAACTCCTTCGGATCCGTCGCGATGGCGGGGGCAACGGCAGCACAGAATATCGAAGCCTTCGTATATGCTGCGATGAACTCGATTTATCAGACGAACCTTTCTTTTACGGCGCAGAATTTCGGTGCTGGGAAATACAGCCGCATCAATCGCATCCTGAAGGACTGCCTGATTACGGTCGTCCTCATCGGCCTCGTCATGGGCCTCGGTGCGGTGATGCTGGATCCGTGGCTGCTTCGCTTCTTTACGACGGATGCAGAAGTCGTCCGCTATGGACAGGAGCGACTGCTGGTGGTCTGCGGACCATACTTCCTCTGCGGCATCATGGATGTCATGGTCGGCTCGCTCCGTGGACTCGGCTACTCGGTGATTCCGATGTTCGTGAGCCTGATCGGTGCCTGTGGGCTCCGCATCCTGTTCATCATGACCCTGTTCCGACTCCCGTACTTCCACTCACTGCACTGGCTGTATATGAGCTATCCGATCACCTGGATCATCACGTTTTCTGCACATCTCATCACCTTCTTCCGCATCCGGCGGAAGTTCCCGAAGGCCGATGTCTGAAGATGAACCGCCGGAGGGTAGCCTCCAGAGTGCTTAAAGCCGAGGACGTGCAAAATCAAAACCAGCTCCCTTAGAAACACTTGGAGTAATTTTTCCTTAGCACCCTCTGCAACACGGAGTTTCCATAAAAGGAAACTCCGTCGTTTGCAGAGGGCCTAGTGTTTCTTAGGGAGCTGGTTTTAGAGTTTGCCGCCGCAGGCGACCAGCCTCTGGAGGCTGCCCTCCGGCGGTTTATCTGCTCAGCCCATCGCGGCGTAGAGCTTCTTCCGGCAGAGGAAGTAGTAGCTGTACTCGAAAAGAATCATGGCGGTCCAGCCGATCGCGCAGGCGTAGGCCTCGCCGGTGATGCCGATCTTCGGGACCAGGATGTACACGAAGAGGGTGCGGATGGAGATCTGCAGGATCGTCGAAATCAGCGTGATGGTCATGTTGCCCATGCCACGCATGAAGCCCTGCATCGCATTCGTGACGCAAGGGAAGATGATGGTGAAGGCCTTTATGGACAGGTAGCTCACGCCGAGGCGGACCATCTCCTCACCGCCGCTGGTCGGTGCGAAGAGCTGGATCAGCGGATGACGGAAGAGCAGGATGAGTGCACAGATGATCGGATAGTAGATGAGTCCGATCAGGATGCCCTTCCACAGCGTTTCCTTCACCCGCTTCCGGTCGCCGGCACCACGGTTCTGCGCGGCGCAGGTCATCATGCCGTGGCTGATCGTCTGCGCCGGGATGCGCCCGTAGTCTTCGATTTTGCAGCCGGCGTTGAACGCCGCGATGACGTCGATGCCCTGAACATTGATCACACTCTGCACGAGCAGCTTGCCGATCGGCTGGCAGGACTGCTGCAGCGCGGTGATGAGACCGCTGGAGAGGATGCTCCGGAGAAGCTTGTGATCGAGGATCATCTCATCCCGCCGGAGCGCCAGCGCCGGGATATGGCGGTAGACGTAGATATAGCAGAGCACTGCCGAGAGGGCTTCGGCGATCACCGTCGCGAGTGCGGCACCGAAGACACCCCAGTGGAAGAGGAAGATGAAGACCCAGTCCAGGCAGGCATTCAGTACCGACGAGATGCCGACGAAGGTCACCGGCGTCTTCGAATCCCCGACCGCGCGCAGTGCACTCGACATGATGTTGTACTGAAAGGTGAAGAAATTGCCGAGAAAGAGAAGCCGGAGATAGACGCTCGAATCATGCATGATATTAAGCGGTGTGTGCATGGCCTGCAGGATCGGTGTCGCGAGCAGGATGCCGAGCAGGGTGGTGATGCCGCCGGCGATCGTACCAAAGAGAATCGTGGTGGAGAGCGAGCGCTTCAGCTTCTCGCCTTCCCCGGCACCATAGAACTTACTCATGTAGACCGAAGCACCGATGCCGAGGCCGGAGATGCTCTGCACCAGCAGCACCGAGACCGGATTCGAGACGGAGACGGCACTGAGCGCAGCGACACCGGCGCCCTTACTGACGAGGATGGAATCGACGGCGTTATAGGTGAGCTGAAGGAAGTTTCCGAAGATCAGTGGGATGGCATAGGCCAGAAGATGGCGGTAGATACTGCCGGAGGTCATATTTCTCATAGTGGTTCCTCTTTAAACACAGGTGATATAGTTCTCCTTGAGCGCGCAGATGAAGCGATGACAGCTTCCATTACATGAACTGTCTAGCTTGAAAGCGCTTTCAAAACGCGACTGCTATTATAGCACGACGTTGGCACGCTGACGATAGAATTTACTGGATATTTGAGCACGCCTATGGTAGAATGTTGATTTAGACGATTCGGAGAGCGGCTGGTTTTACCATTCGGCTCGAACCGATAGTATACTTTCACGGAGGAAAAAAGAATGAGCGTAATTGGTTGGGTAATTTATATCATTGCCATCGTGGCGATGTTTTACTTTATCGGTATCAAGCCATCACAGAAGGAGCGTAAGAAGCAGGAGGCTCTCCTCGCATCCGTAGCGGTCGGCGACACCGTGCTGACCACATCCGGCTTCTATGGCGTGATCATCGACATGACCGATGACACGGTGATCGTTGAGTTCGGTAATAACAAGAACTGCCGTATCCCGATGCAGAAGGCAGCCATCGCACAGCTTGAGAAGCCGACCACGGCTGTAAAGTCTGACGATAAGAAGTAATCCAGCGCGATTCATGAGCCCACCGTGTTCTGCACGGTGGGCTTTTGCTGCTACAGGGGAGTGGAGGGCTTCGTATGAATCTTAAAACGCTGAGAGAATTAAAGGGCATCAGTCGGAAGGAGCTGGCAGAACAGACGGGACTGTCCTACCGCTCGATTCAGGACTACGAGCAGGGGCATAAGGACCTGGGTGCCGCGAAGGCGCGGACCGTTCTGCGGATGGCCCAGGTGCTGGACTGCTCGGTGGAGGACCTGATTTCGGAGGTGGATTTCAGCGAGCTGAAGCCGAGCGAGCTGCGCTCGGATGAGCTCCGGATGCAGAAGCGTATGCTGGCGGAGTGGAAGGAGAACACGCGGCGGGAGCGGGCATCCGTTGCGGGCGGGTCTTCTGTTTCGGCGTCAGCATTGGCAGACGGAGAGCGGACGACGGACGAAGCCCGCTGGATGAAGGAAGACAGGATGGAGAAACGATGAGAGTAAAAATTGACATGCAGACACGCCAGACCATCGACGGCGATACGGACATCATGGAGCACAGCGCGGAGGGCATCCTGCGTGATCTCTCCGAGGGACAGCATGTGCTGAGCTATTTCCAGGACGGCATCCATAACGAGATGCGGATCAATGTCTCCGACGAGGAGATCATCGTGACCCGGAACTGGAAGCAGGAAAATCAGTTTCATTATAAGCAGAATAAGCATCATATCATGAACTATGAGACCCCGATGGGGACGATGGAGCTCGGCTTTGACACGAAGTATGTCGAGATCGACCGTATCCATCGAGACAGCCTGATGGAGATCCGCCTCGTCTATACCATCACCCAGGGCGGACAGCCGGTAAGCGATAACGAGGTCCGGATCCGGATCCGTGAGCGCTGAGCTACTGTGAAGCCGGGTGGCATTCGAGGGCTCGACCTGGATTTTCCCGGCCCCGGAGGAGGGCACTCCTGATGACTGCGCGTCGGGCCCTTTTCATGTTGCATTTTGATGCGCTAAATAGTAAGATTAAGGGCAGATTTATGGAAAGACGAGGATTTACTCTATGACATTAATGGCGATCCACTGGAATACCGTGGCAACCGTACTGGTCGTTATCGCGATCATCCTGGTTGTACTCATGGCGGTTATGTACTACTACGGTAAGAAGCTCTCCCGTCAGCAGGCAGAGCAGCAGCCGATCATCGATGCAAACACACAGGATGTATCGATGCTGATCATCGATAAGAAGAAGCTCTCCATCGAAGAGGCCATCGCAGCCGGCCTTCCGGAGGCGATCAAGGAGCAGACACCGTTCTATCTCAAGTGGCAGAAGCTTCCGGTCGTGAAGGCGAAGATCGGTCCACGTATGATGACCCTCATCGCGGATCCGAATGTATTCGAGCAGCTTCCGAAGGGCAAGGAGTGCAAGTGCTCCATCTCCGGTCTCTACATCCGTGGCATCAAGTCCGTCCGTGGCGGCAGCATCCCAAAGGCACCGGAAAAGAAGAAGGGCATCCTGGCACGTGCCAGAGAGATGGCTTCCAGAAAGTAATCATTGAAGCAGAAAGGAATCGACGACCATCGATTCCTTTTTTGATGCCTGCTTTGTGATTTTTTCGTTTGTGGAGTACTGCGTTTCGGTTGCTGCCCTTCCGTGATGATGGCTGGCGCCCCGATCCATTGCAAAAAATTAAATTTCACGTATTGACGAATATCCGGTGCCATGGTAGGATAAAGTTTGCTTATTTTGGAGACGTGGGCTCAGTGCGCCTTTTTTTAGACACGCCCGGCACCACCGCTCCTTTAAGATAAGATGAAACGAAAACCGATTCATTGAAATGTTGATACATCGAAATACAATGCTCGTAACGATGAATGCACATTTTGAAATCCACATCTTTCTATGAATCACAGTGATCAAGTAAAGGAGTTTCCTGAACTGCCGCGTTTCCGGCATGAATCGAAACGAATTTACTATGGGGTGAACGGTCAATGGAAAAAAGCAAGATGCGTGTCGTGAAAAACGGCAAAAACGTCAGATTTACTTTCTCTCAGCATGACGAAGTACTGGAGATGCCAAATCTGATCGAAGTTCAGAAGGATTCGTATAAGTGGTTCCTGACGGACGGCCTGAAAGAGGCATTTGATGACATCTCACCGATCCAGGACTTCGCTGGACACCTGTCCCTCGAGTTCGTAGGCTTCAAGCTCTGCGAGGATGAGAAGAAGTACACCATTGAGGAGTGCAAGGAGCGCGACGCTACCTATTCCGCACCGCTCAAGGTAAGAGTACGTCTCATCAACAAGGACAAGGATGAGATCAATGAACACGAGATTTTCATGGGCGATCTGCCACTGATGACAGATACCGGCTCATTTGTAATCAACGGTGCCGAGCGTGTTATCGTATCACAGCTCGTTCGTTCTCCTGGCATTTATTATGGTGTAGACCATGATAAGGTTGGTAAGGAGCTCTACAGCTGTACCGTGATTCCGAACCGTGGCGCATGGATCGAGTACGAGACCGATTCCAATGATATTTACTGGGTACGTGTGGATAGAACCCGTAAGGTTCCGGTAACGGCATTTATCAGAGCGATGGGCGTAAGCACCAATCAGGAAATCATCGAGCTCTTCGGTGAGGAGCCGAAGCTTCTCGCTTCCTTCGAGAAGGAGCAGCCGGAGGCACAGAACTACGAGGGTGGTCTTCTCGAGCTCTATCGTAAGATCAGACCGGGTGAGCCGCTGTCCGTTGATTCCGCAAGCTCTCTTCTGAACGGTATGTTCTTCGACCCTCGCCGTTATGACCTTGCGAAGGTTGGACGCTATAAGTTTAATAAGAAGCTTCATTTTAAGAACAGAATCAAGGGCCACACACTGGCAGAGGACGTCATCGATGCAACAACCGGTGAGGTGATTGCACAGGCCGGTGATCAGATCAGCTTTGCAAAGGCGGTCGAGATCCAGGATGCCGCTGTACCGTTCGTATGGATCGAGGGACCGACCCGTAAGGAGAAGGTACTTTCCTCGATGGAGGTCGACCTTTCGAAGTATGTAAGCTTCGATGCACAGGAGATCGATTACGAGGAGGCACGTGAGTACGATCACGTACGCGAGTACTTCCAGCGCCAGGCAGACCGTACCAACAGCTTCCTGAGCCAGGACGCAGAGAAGAAGCTCTGGGATGCGCTGTCCGTAGAGGAAAAGCAGTCCATCATCGATAAGGATGTACCGGAGGAGCTCGTTTACTATCCTGAGCTCGCACGCCTGATGGAGGAGAACGCTGATGATCAGCGTGCACTTCGTATCGCGATCATGAAGGACATCCATGAGCTCGTTCCGAAGCACATCACGAAGGAAGACATCTTCGCTTCCATCAACTACTGCATGCACATCGAAGAGGAAATCGGTAACAGCGATGATATCGACCACCTCGGCAATCGTCGTATCCGTGCAGTCGGTGAGCTGCTTCAGAACCAGTATCGTATCGGTCTTTCCCGTATGGAGCGTGTTGTCCGCGAGCGTATGGCGACACAGGACATCGAGGAGATCACACCGCAGTCGCTGATCAACATCAAGCCTGTGACCGCTTCCGTGAAGGAATTCTTCGGATCATCCCAGCTGTCACAGTTCATGGATCAGAACAACCCGCTGTCGGAGCTCACACATAAGCGTAGACTTTCCGCCCTCGGACCAGGTGGTCTTTCCAGAGACCGTGCCGGATTCGAGGTTCGAGATGTTCACTATACACACTATGGTCGTATGTGCCCGATCGAGACACCTGAGGGACCGAACATCGGTCTGATCAACTCGCTGGCATCCTACGCACGTATCAACGAGTACGGTTTCATCGAGGCTCCGTACCGTATGGTTGACAAGTCGGATCCGAAGAACCCGAAGGTTACGAAGGACGTCGTATACCTCGCAGCGGACGAAGAGGATAACTACGTCGTAGCACAGGCGAACGAGCCGCTCGACGCCGACGGACATTTCATTCATGACAATGTTTCTGGCCGTTTCAGAGAGGCAACGCAGGCATTCCCGAAGGCAAGCGTGGATATGATGGACGTATCCCCGAAGATGGTATTCTCCGTGGCGACTTCCATGATTCCGTTCCTTCAGAACGATGATGCGAACCGTGCGCTGATGGGATCGAACATGCAGCGTCAGGCCGTTCCGCTGATGGTAACCGAGCGTGCTGCGGTCGATACCGGTATCTCCGCAAAGGCTGCAGTCGACTCTGGCGTATGCTGCCTCGCAAAGTACGACGGTGTGGTTGAGATCTCCGCTTCCAATAAGATCACGATCCGTCGTGACGCCGATGGAACACTTGATGAGTACAAGCTCACCAAGTTCATGCGCTCCAACCAGTCGAACTGCTACAACCAGAAGCCGATCGTGTTCGCCGGTGACCATGTAAAGAAGGGCGACGTCATCGCCGATGGCCCGTCCACCTGCCAGGGTGAGATCGCACTTGGTAAGAACCCGCTGATCGGATTCATGACCTGGGAAGGTTACAAC
>CALAOB010000064.1 GCA_937927445.1 uncultured Oribacterium sp.
TCGTGGGCTCGGAGATGTGTATAAGAGACAGGTATGTAAATAGATAAAGGCAGTCGAATGGGGTGGGCAAACAAACAAAAAAGAGACGATCGGCATAGGCGTCTCTTGAAAATCAGCCGGGGTGAAGAAGTCACCCCGGCTGAACTGTTACGATCATCTCAAATTATCAAACGTTGAAATCACTCCGCGAGCCACTTCGCGATGTCCTGCAGCTGGCAGGTATCGAGGTGGTGCGGGCCGTCTTCGATATCCTGCTGCACGTTTTCTGTATTCCCAATCACCGCATAGTTCGCACGGATGATGTCGACCTGTTCCTGGACGTTTGTGAGGCCGCGCACACCGGCGAGGCGGTCTTCCCGGCAGGACTGAATCATCAGCCGACGCGGAGCGATCAGACTCGCGATATCCCCCATGTCGAAGTGCTCCATGAGATGCGGCACGTAATTGCAGGAGCAGTTCCGGTTCATCTGGAGAAGCGAATCGCGGAAGCCATACATGTAGCCGGAGAGAAAGACCGCATGGATACGCTCATCCAGTGCACTGAGGTAGAGGCTCTGCATCGCGCCACCCGAGAAGCCGAAGGCGATAATGCGCTCCGGATTCCACCGTCTTTCTTCTGTAGAATTCCTTTCATTAACTGTCATCTGTTGAGGAATCTTTGATGAATATAAATACTCGCTGTTTTTCTCCGACACTTGCATGGCTCTCACCGAAGTCGAATCCTCTGCAGAAATCTTCCTTCGACTCTCGATCTTTCCATCCTTCGTGATCGTATATTCCTTCAGAAAATCCACACATCGCATGAGGTCCCAGCTGAGCATGCCGAGCACCGGGATGCCAATGGGTTCTCCCATATGCGCAAGCCAGTAGCAGTCGCCCTTCATCGCGAGCGGAAGTTCCCTTGTATCCTCCAGCATTTCCCGCCGCTCCCCGAAGCCGCGGACATCAGGGCAGAAGGCGACGTAGCCGAGGCGCGCGAGCTGCCAACCGAAGTCATAATTATACTTCTCGATGCTCTCTTCGATGGCACGCGCGCCGCGCACGCCTGCCACCGTATACTTCCCGGCGCCGTTGTGTCCCGGCGGGCACAGGAAAACCGGCGTGCCTGCATTGGCTGACGCCGGCACCAGCAGATACGCTGACAGCGTGATATCCGGTTCGGTGCGCAGGAGGACATGATAACGGCAGATGATATCATTCGACAATGCTTCCCTATTTTCTGTCCTCACGGAGCACTCCGCTTTTTCGGCAGGTGCCTCATCCCGGCCATTGGCACGCTTCGGAGAAAGAAGCACCACTTCATCGATTACCGGCTCAAGCGCGCAGTCATCCATCTTCTCGAGCCCGAGCAGCGCCCGCAGCGTCGCACGACTCCGCATCTGCCAGTCCATAAATTCCTCCGCACGCTGGCCCTGAAAATAGTCCTGCCGCCCATAGCGCGCATACTTTCGAAGCATCGAAGGCAGGGTCGGATAGATTTTCGAAATCTCCGGCAGTTCCTTCATATTCTCTGCCATTTTCCTGTCCTTTCTGCAAAAAGACCCCGTGACAGCGCGTCACAGGGTCCGGGTAGAATTCAGTACTTAGTCATCCTGTACGTCTTCAGTGTTCACGGAAGAGGCGGATGCGGTGGCCTTCGCGGCCTTTTTCTTCTTCAGAGCCTCTGCGATATACGGCCATGCAACCGAGAATACCGCGAGGAGCAGAAAGATGAGGGAGAGCGGTCTCGTCACGAATGGAAGGTAGCTTCCATGTGCAAAGCTGACGCCCTTACGGAAGTAACCCTCGAGGTCATCTGAAAGGATGAACGCCAGTACCAGCGGGCTCAAGGAGATGCCGGCCATGTTCAGGAAAATGGCAAGGAAGCACCAGAGCAGCATGATGAGGATGTTGAACTCGGTGTTCGACACACCGAACGCGCCGATATAGCAGATCGTCAGAATCACGCTGTACAGGAAGTGGTATGGAATCCGAAGAATCAGCGGGAGATATCTCTTAAAGACGATCTCGAGGATGAAGGTTACGATCGCACTGACGAGCACGCAGGCGAACATCAGATAGCAGAGATCCGGCTGCTGTGTCATGAAGAGCGGACCTGCCTGGAGGCCATGAATCGTGAGTCCGGCGATGAGCATCGCGGTGATACCGTCGCCCGGGATACCGAGGGCCATCATCGGAATCATCGCACCACCGAGGGACGAGTTATTCGATACCTCGGAAGCCCAGATGCCTTCGTCACATCCCTGACCGAACTCCTCCGGATGCTTGCTGGCCTGCTGCGCCTGACCGTAGGCTACCATGTTCGAGATACCGGAGCCCATGCCCGGCAGGAAGCCGATCCAGAGACCGATGAAGAAGGAACGGAGGATGGTCGGAATATGCGCCAGGATGTCCTTCATCGTGATGCCGAAACCGTGAAGATCGGACTTCTTCACCTCCGGAAGCTTACCCTGTCCCTTCGCATAGTCGATGATGATACGGCAGAGTGCGAACATACCGAGCATCTGGCAGACGGTGGAAAGACCGGAATCCAGGAAGTGATTACCGAAGGTATAACGTGAAACACCCGTGATCGGATCGAGGCCGACGCAGCCGAGGAAGAGACCGATACCGGCGGCCATGATGCCCTTCCAGATATTGCCCTTCGACAGCGCTGCGACCAGGGTGATCGCACAGAAGCAGAGGGAGAAGTACTCCCACGGTCCGAGCATCAGCGCGAGGTCCGCGATCAGCGGTGCCACGACAGTCGCGATGAGCACCGACGTGACGGTGCCAATGAAGGAGGCCGTCATACCGATGGCCAACGCGCGGGACGCCTTTCCCTTCAGGGTCATCGGGTAGCCGTCGAAGCAGGTAGCGATCGACGAGCTAGAGCCCGGAATACCGATGAGGACCGCCGAAATAAAGGTTCCGGATACACCGCCGATCCACATCGCAAGCAGTACGATGAAGGAGGTGGTGGTCGAAAGACCGAAGGTCACCGGAAGAAGCAGGGAGATACCGAGGGTCGCACTGAGACCCGGAATCGCACCGAAGATGATACCAACGATGACAACACCTGCAATCAGGAGCAGATTCAGTGGCTGCAGACAGGTTGCAAGCCCGGCAAGATAAAATGACATACTCTCTTCTCCTCCTTAGTTAAATAAAATTCCAGATGGAAGCTTGATCTGGAAACCGATCACAAACATACCATACAGGAACGCCGTCACTGCGATACTGATCAGCACGGCCTGCCACCAGGTGACCTTCTCATCCTCCTTCAGCATGTTGACGAACGTAAACATGGCGAACGGTGTGGTGGCGAGAAATCCGAACAGTGTCAGCAGGATGCCATAGATGCACAGCAGTGCATAGGCAAATACCAGCTTCTTGACACCGCCCTCCGGGAAGTACGGCTTCTCTTCTTTTTTATCACGGAGACCATTGATCAGAAGCATGATGGAACTCACGAGGATCAGGATGAGACCGACGGTTGGCATCAGCCGTGGACCCGGCTCGATCAGGTTCGGTACCTGACGCATGGACTGCATGATGATAAAGCAGATGATCACCGCGATGATGCCCACGATACCGGTGATCGTATTTCTCTTACATTTCATGATAACCCCTTTATATTCTTTGAGCGATTCAGCCGAAGCGATGTTCCGCCCCGGCTGGATGTTTCTTTCACAGCGCCGGATCCTGAAACGTGATCAGACCGGATGAAAAAGTTTCTTTATGAATTGATCAGTCGTTTACCTTCTTGCCAAGGAACTCACCGACCGCTACCTCAGAAGCATACTCTGCATCACGGATGGCGATGGAATCCTCTACATTATGCCACTCAGGAATGTGACCTACCGAACGAAGGCCTGCATTGCAGTCCGCGTTGCTCTCCAGTACGGACATGGCAGCATTGATCTTCTGAACCTGTGCCGCATCCATACCAGCCGGACCATATACATAGTGCTTTACGTTCCAGAAGAGCTCCTGATGGCCCTGCTCCTGTAAGGTCTTATACTGGTCACCGAGCGAAGCATCATAGTCTGCGATGGTGAGCCCGTCACCGGCAATAGTTCCGAGCACCTTCAGCTTGCCGGCCTTCTCGTACTCCTGTGCGTTACCGATCCCGACGAAGCCAAGGTCAATGAAGCCGCCCGCGAGGTTCGTGAGACGATCCGACTCAGAGGAAGCCTCTACCGCATTCAGCTGGATATCCTCTGCCTGCTGAAGCTTACCGAACTGGAAGGTGTTATTACCGGAAGATGGCATACCGGCATTCAGCTTGCCCGGATTCTGCTTCGCATACTCGATCATCTCATCGAAGCTGTTGTATGGTGCATTGACCGGCGCACAGAGTGCGGAGAAGCCGTTGTCATCGAGGGCTGCGATCAGGGTAAGATCGGTCTTCGGATTCACCTCTGCGTTACCCGTGATCCACTGGATATTCAGTGCACCGGTTGCCAGCATGATGGTGGACCCATCCGGCTTTGCATTTGCGACGGTCTGATGACCGACGGTGTTGGAATCATAGTTGGTTACGGTGTTGGTGATGCCGAGCTCCTTCGTCATCGCCTCAGAGAGATAACGGGTCGCGAGATCGGATCCGCCGCCGGCCTTACCAGCGACTACCCAGGTGATGGTTCCCTTCGGGAAGCCGTAGTTGTCCGCAGCTGCTGCATCGATGTCTGCCTGCGCAGCGGTCTCTACATCAGCGACAGAAGCGGCCGGAGCAGCGGCTGTTTCCGTAGATGCTGCTGCCTCTACAGCCTTCGTTGTCTCCGCTGCCTTCGTCTCTGTAGCAGGCGCAGCTGTGGTGCTGGTCGTGCTGCTGGAACCGCAGCCGGTAGCGATGGCCATCGTCGCGGCCAGGGCGATTGCAAAAAGTCTCTTTTTCATGTTTTTTCCTCCTTATTTATAGGACATATGTCCTTACAGAACGTTTTTATATGATTTCCACGCATCACATACGATGAGGATTCTACAGGATGCTTCGTGATACGTCCAAGCGAAGATTTTTTATCCGTCTTTTCAAAAAATTCGATCAGGCCTTCGGTGCCAGATAGATAGTTCTCGACTCCAGTGCATCCATCGCTTCGATCTTCTCGAGGTTCATGCGAACCGGGATGCCCGGGATATCGGTGCGTACGAAGCACTTTCCATCACGAATCTCCGGAACGTTCAGCATCAGCTCGTGTACCGGTTCTGAAATCGGTGCATGGAACTCGATGCGCTCGTTCTCACCATAGAGACATCCGAAGGAAGCATTGTACGCGGTTCTTCCACCGGACTGGAACTCCTTACCGGCGGCTCTCGCCATGTCGCGGATCTTCAGAAGATCATCAATGCGGGTCATACGGCCGAGAGACGGTTGTACGATGTCGACGCCCTTCTCGAGGTACATCTCATACATGTAGGAGATACGCATGGACTCACCGGCAGAAATCTTCTGCTGAACGCCCATCTCCTTCATCTTCTGGATGCCGTTAAAATCAGAAGAGTGAATCGGCTCCTCGAACCAGGCGATGTTGTACGGCTCGGCCATCTTCGCGAACTTTACGGCCTCTTCGACGGTCCAGCGCTGATTGGCATCGACCGCGACACCGATCTCGTCACCGACGGCGGCGCGTACCTTCTCGATACGGCGGAGATCCCGCTCCATGTTCTGGCCCTGATCGCTGCCGATCTTGAACTTTACGGTCGTGAAGCCCTCGGATACATAGCGACACATCTCCTCGACCAGCTCTTCATCTGAAAGAAGAATCGATCCGCCACCCTTGTAGGCAGCTGCCCAATCCTTCTCAGCACCGAGGAAACGGTGAATCGGCTTACCGGCTCTCTGTGCGAGGATATCCAGCATCAGAAGATCCACGGTGCCGACATTAACCGCAGCTGCGGACTGGAAGCCGGAATTTCTGGATTTCCAGTAGAGACTCTCGCGCCACTCGTTGTAGCTCTTCGTCTCACCGTTCAGGATCTGCGGAAGCATGTCCCGGACGAAGGCTCTCGGCACGGTATAGTGCGCGGTCATGCCTGTGTCATCGGAAAGCTCGAGATAACCCTGCTCCGGAATGAACTGACCGAATCCGGCGGTGCCATCCTTAAATGGCTTCGGAAGCGGAATCGGCCGGAAGTTGTAGAAGACAGCCTTTGTAAATCTGATCTTATCTTCAAAGTTGAAAGAGTTCATGTTTCTCTCCTTTGTTGTCATTTTCACATCTGTTGTCGTCAATATATAAGAAATGCGGCCGAGAATCGCCTTAAAAATGCACAATTTTTCCGCGAAATATGTGCATGTCGCACAAGTATTTCATAACGTTATTTTTTCGTCAATCCGCCGTTTCAAAAGTATTGCAATTTGAAATGGATACATTACACTATGGATATATGCTGATTTGGCTTTTCACAGAAAATATGTAGAAAGGGATCTGAACTTTATGAATTTCAAGCCGAGTGACATCGTCCTGCTGCACGGCGATCCTGCCGTCGCTACCTTTGAGATGCTCGAGCATCTCTTCGTCGATCTGAAGCCGGAGCTGGAGAAGGCGAAGCTCTATGCCCGCTCCTCGAGTCCGGTGCTGATCGAGGCCTCCGCCGGTCCGGAGCTCGAGATGATCGGACAGGCGATCCATAACGGAAGTGATCGGAAGGGAAAATCCTATGCGGTGATCTCGCTGTCCGGTCTGACCAATGAGGACCAGAACCGTATCCTTTTCGGCGACCCGCGCATGGGCCGGGAGGGTGCCCTCATGGACTGTAACCATGGCACGCTGATGATCCAGGGCATCGATAAGCTGACGCTCCCGATGCAGTCCCAGCTTGCACGCGTCATCCGTACGAAGCGCGTGGCCAGCCAGACGAATTTCGCACAATACCGCTATATCGATGTCCGCATCATCGGCTCGACCTCGAAGAATCTCACCGAGCTCCGAAATCAGTTCCTCTTCCGCTCGGACCTACTCTTCACCTTCCGTGCGCTGCGCCTCCGCATCCCGAAGCTGAAAAAGCGCCCGCACGATGTCGAGAATATGCTGGACTTTTATTTCAATGACTACAACCGGGAGTATGAGATGCATCATACGCTCACAGCGCATGCCCGGACGACCATCATCCACTACCCGTGGGACAGCAACATCATGCAGCTGAGCGCCTTCTGTGAGCGTCTCGTGCTGACTGCTCCGGACGTCGTGATCCACACCGGCTATGTACAGTCGCTGCTTGCCGAGCTCTATGAGCAGGATTCAGCGATCTATGTCACCGAAAGCCCGGCGCCGGTACAGGCACCGTCATCACAGGAATCCCCGGCGCTTCGCCGTATCCTGAACCATGCAACGCTTTCCGACGTGGACAGCATGCCGTCCACTCGCCCGGATACGATGACTTCCTCCATGCGCTCGGAAACGACCGCCCCATCTGCACTCCTTCCGCACATCCCCGAGAGCAACGACATCTACCGCGACCTCCTCGTAGCCTGCCTTCGAAAAAACAACGGAAACCGCAAGCTCACCGCGCAGGAGCTCGGCATCAGCACCACCACCCTCTGGCGAAAAATCCGCTATTACCACCTCGAGTGAGTGCTGAATGGCAGGTCAAATTCTAAGCCAGGGCCCCGGAGGACTGCCATCGAAAGCCATACGTAGAGAACGTGAAGAATCAAAAAAACACCCCTTAGATAATATGAAGTGACCTCACATTTGTAGTAACGTGGATTCGCCATTA
>CALAOB010000065.1 GCA_937927445.1 uncultured Oribacterium sp.
GGGCAGTGGCACTTCGCCGCCGTAGTAGTCGAACAGCAGATAGCACTCCGCCGTTTCGACCAGGAAGCAGGAATGCTCGATATACGTGACGATAGTGTTCATGCTTGTTTCCTCCTGATTTGGTGTGATGACGTAACTTGACATCAATTGTTGACAGGTACGATGTGTCTGATTTCATGGGCTTGCAGGTGTCCTCATCAGATACTCAAGAATTCAGTGCAGGTTACGAGATATCAGATTTCATGGGCTTGCAGTGGCATTCAGAAACCCACTGAAACATAGAATATATTATATATGGCGATTTTTAAAATATCATATATAATTTCAAGCCATACTGAATTTAGCGCTTGAATAACTATATTATATTTTGGAAATTTTTAGAAATAATATAGTAGCCTGCAAATCGGGATTCATTTTTCCGCCCGCGCCTTCCGCTCGAGATAGAGGAAGAATCCGATGTTCAGCAGCACGCCGACGAGGGTGGAGGTCGGGGCGGCAAGGCCGATGCTTGTGAGGTTCGCGTCCGGCTGGATGCTCATGTAGTACGACATCGGGAGGCGGATGAGCAGGGTCTGGAAGAGGCCCTGGAACATGACGAAGAGCGTCTGGCCGCTGCCGTTGAAGTAGCCCATCATGCTGAAGAGGATGGCGGTGAGGAGCGTCTCCGGCGCGAAGCCGTGGAGGTACGCGAAGGCGTGCGTGATGACGGACGGATCGGTCGTGAAGATAGCGGAGAGTCGTCCACCCGCGAACCAGACGAGCAGGAACACGAGGCAGCCGATGCTGAGGCCAATGCCTATGCCGGTAAACATGGATTTCTTCGCTCGTTCGGTCTTTCCCGCACCGATGTTCTGCGACACGAAGGACGACATGGACTGCATGAGGGAGCTTGGCACGAGCATCGCGAAGTTGACGATCTTGCAGGCGACACCGTAGCCGGAGGAGGCCTCGAGGCCGAGGCGGTTCACGAAGGCGCAGAGTGCGAGGAAGGAGAACTGCGTCAGGCACTCCTGCATCGCGAGCGGGATACCGATGGTCAGAAACTTTTTACACTCCGGGTTGAGACGGAAGTCGCGCTTCTCCAGCGTAAATGGAAGCTGCTTTTTCAGAAGAATGACAAGGGCACAGACGACGCTGACGGCCTGTGCGAGCACGGTCGCAATGGCCGCACCGGTCGCGTCGAGGTGGAGCCCCGCGACGAACAGTAAATCGCCGAAGACATTGACCACACAGGCGACGAGGACGAAGAGAAGCGGAGAGCGGCTGTCACCGAGACCGCGGAAAATCGCGGATAGCAGGTTGTAGGCGACGATGAAGAAGATGCCGCCACCGCAGATGCGCACGTAGCTGGTGGTGAGGGCGACGGCTTCCGTCGGGGCCTGCATCAGAACGGCGATCGCGCGGGCCTTTGTCACCATGAGGATGAAGAGAACGATCGACATCAGGGCGAAGACCAGCGTGGCACCGCCGAGCACACGACCGATGCGCTGCGCTTTGCCTTCTCCGAGGTAGCGGGCGATCAGGACGGTGACGCCCATCGCGAGCTGGGTCACGACGAAGGTGACGAGGTTCAGCACCTGGCTGCCGGTCGATACCGCGGACAGGCCGGTCGTGGAGCCGAAGCGGCCGACCACGAGCAGATCGACGGCACCGTACGCAGCCTGCAGCACGAGCGCACCGAGAATTGGCAGCATGAACGGCACCAGCTTCTGAAGGATGCTGCCCTCGGTGAAGTTATTCTTATCATTCATATAGTATTCTCCTTTTAAATCACTGTTCATTCATGATCCGGAACAGCTTTTCCACCGTGCGGATCATGCACGCGGCGTCGTCCTCCGAAATCTCTTTTTCAATCGCCGGCAGCAGCGCGAGGAAGGTGTCCTGGTTGTACTTCTGCGACAGCGCCCGGCCGGTTTCGGTGAGCGAAAGATAGGTCACGCGGCCATCCTCCGCGGAGCTTTCCTTGTGAAGATAGCCCGCCTGCTCCATTTCCTTCACGGTGCGGGTCACGCCCGGACGCGGCAGCCCGAGCTCGTCGCTGATGTCCGAGACCTTCACGCGCACCCCGCGCGCCTCCAGATTCTGAATCGCGTCCATATACTGGATGAACGCCGGTGTCACGCCCTTCGGCAGCGTCGGCAGCAGATCCCGCGCCCGCTTCGCCAGAAAACACGCATCGATCATGCGCTTGATGAGTTCGATCGTCATATCAGCCTCCTGTTATGAAATTTAGAGAGTGAACAATACGAGATGCATGCATCTGAAGCTGAACTCCATAGGACCTTAAACTTCCATAAAAAAGGTACGTCGATGTAGCATCATCGTGCGCACTCACATGATTGCCTTCGATAATTACAAGCGGTAATTATATGGATTCACATCGGGATGTCAAGAAAATCTTGATATACATATTATCTATAGCCGACTCGAAATAACCGGTATTATACATGACCGAAGGCCGGTGTTATGATGACTGTATCACTTAAGAGAAGCATATCCGAAAGGAGACGATATTATGGCAGAGTACAAACTGTGGAACGCATTAAAGGAAGCGAAGAAGTATAAGTGGGTGGAGCTTTCCCACTCGTTAAACAACGAGAGTCCGTACTGGTCGGGCATCCCGGCGGGCTCGGTCGAGCTGGGCACGACGGTGTGGGACTGGGGTAAGCCGGAGCTCGAGTGCCTGATCCAGACCTTCAAGTTTCCGGGCCAGTTCGGCACCCACATCGATTTCCCAGGTCACTTCGTGCAGGGGCGTGCGCTGTCCGAGCAGTATGATGTGCATGACCTGATCTTCCCGCTGGCAGTCATCGACATTTCGGAGCAGGCAAAGCAGGACCCACGGTATACTGTGACGGTCGACGACATTCGCGCATACGAGGCTGAGTACGGCGAGATCCCGGAAGGTGCGCTGGTGGCCCTCCGCAGCGACTGGTACAAGAAGTGGCCGGATATCGACGCGCTTTCGGGCATCGACGCCGATGGCCACGAGAATGCACCGGGCTGGTCGCTCGAGGCACTCCGCTACATCTATGAAGTCCGCCATGCCGCCGCCAACGGCCACGAGACCCTCGACACGGATTCCTCCGCAGTCGCCGAGGCAGAGGGTGATCTCGCCTGCGAACGCTACGTCCTCGATCAGGGTAAGCTTCAGGTGGAGGTCCTCGCAAACCTCGATCAGGTACAGCCTGCCGGCGCCGTCGTCCTCGTTTCCTACCCGCGCATCGAAGGCGCCACCGGCCTCCCGGCACGCGTCTGGGCCATCACAGAATAAATATCAAAACCGGGAGTGCGTCACTGCGATGCACTCCCGGTTTATGCTCTCTAAAACCTTCCGTTTTAAGAATTTCGTAATGGGGTCTGACCCCATAAACTTTCAGTTTAGAATTTGTTTAGAAAAATTTAATGGGGTCAGACCCCATTAACTCCCGGGGCGTCAGTTCCGTGCTTCGGTCTGGATCTTCCGCATGATGAGGCGGAAGAGGAGGATGGAGAGGATGGCGGCGAGGGTTTCGGTGATCCAGAAGGCCTGCCATACGCCGGCGGCGCCGATCGCGCGGCTTAAGCAGTAGGCGAGCGGCAGGAGCACGACGATGTAGCGGGCGAGGGAGATCACGAGGGATTCCGCGCCCTTGCCGAGGCCCTCGAGGACGCCGGAGATGGTGACGGAGACGCCGGACAGCACGAAGCCGCGGCAGATGATGAGCAGCGCCTCGCGCCCCAGCTTTATGGTGTCAGCATTGGACGCAAAAATCCCGATGAGCTGGTTCGGCAGCAGGACGCAGAGCAGCGTGCCGATGACCATGACGCCGCTCACCATCGCGAGGCCGGTGCGGAAAATCGCCTTCAGCCGCCGGAACTCGCCGGCACCGTAGTTGTAGCTGCAGATCGGCCGCATGCCCTGGACGATGCCGTTGGCGGTGAGGTAGATGAAGGTCTGCAACTTGTAATACGCGCCGAGCACGAGCACGTACGACGCGGAGTAGACGGCGAGGATGCCGTTCAGCACGGTGATCATGAGGGAGGACAGTGCGAGATTGAGCGCTGCCGGGATGCCAATGCTGTAGACCTTTACGAGGGTGGCACCGACCTGATGCATCTTCCGCGGAGCGATACGGACCGGGATGTTCGCGAGGTCGCGGTAGTAGACGACGAGGTAGATGAGGAGGGAGACGAGCTGTCCGATGCCGGTCGCCCACGCGGCACCCGCGATGCCCATGGTCGGGATCGGGCCGAAGCCGAAGATCATGATCGGGTCGAGGACGATGTTGACGAGGCAGCCGATCAGCATGCTGATCATCGAGACCTTCATGCGGCCGATGGCCTGGAACATCTTCTCATAGGAGATGGCGGCGGCATTCGGCACACCGAAAAGGAAGACGATACGTGCATACTCGGTGCCCAGGCGGATGATGTCAGCATCATCCGAAAACCGTCCCACGAAGGCCGACATCCCGAGGATGCAGAGCACGCTGATGAGGAGGCCGTGGAGGATGTTGCCGAGGAGGCCGAGG
>CALAOB010000066.1 GCA_937927445.1 uncultured Oribacterium sp.
GATAGTTACTAATAGGTCGAGGGCTTATCCAAATTTGGCTGGTAGGTTTGATGTTGACAATCTAAAAATAATTTGCTATATTTCTCAGGTGTACAGTTTTCAAGGCACGATATGGCCCGGTGGCTCAGTCGGTTAGAGCGCCGCCCTGTCACGGCGGAGGTCGTCGGTTCGATTCCGTCCCGGGTCGTTTGTAAATCTTCTGATTTACATCACAATTTCATATATGGATGGGTTCCCGAGTGGCCAAAGGGGGCAGACTGTAAATCTGTTGTCACTGACTTCGGTGGTTCGAATCCACCCCCATCCATTTGAAGCCTTTAAGGTTTCACTGTTGTTTTCAGCAGAATGGGGTCTTAGCTCAGCTGGGAGAGCATCTGCCTTACAAGCAGAGGGTCACAGGTTCGAGCCCTGTAGGCCCCATTATTCTATTGAAAACCTATTATCGCGGGATGGAGCAGTCTGGTAGCTCGTCGGGCTCATAACCCGAAGGTCGTTGGTTCAAATCCTTCTCCCGCAACTCTGACACAGAAGATCATCCGTATGGATGGTCTTTTTGTTTTAATTGAAAATCTCCACCTGGCCTTGTATAATCTTCATTAGTTTACATTGCCATACTAGGCTTATCGCTGCTTTTTACAGCAGAAAATGCATTTCACGGGTTATTTCCATCGACTGTACGATCGAAGGATAAGAGGATGAATGCATATAAGAACAAAAGAGGTTTTTCATTGAGTTATACTGCACTGTACAGACGATGGAGATCCCGGACCTTCGATGAGATCAAGGGCCAGGATGCCATCACTGCGTCATTCAAAAATCAAATCATGACCGGGCGGATCGGACATGCCTACCTTTTCTGCGGTACCCGTGGAACCGGTAAGACCTCTGTCGCGAAGATCCTCGCACGTGCAGTGAACTGCGAGCATCCGATCGATGGAAACCCGTGCAACGAGTGTCCGAGCTGCCAGGCGATCCTCAGCGAGTCCAGTATGAACGTCGTGGAGATGGATGCAGCCTCCAACAACGGTGTCGATGATATCCGTCAGATCCGGGATAAGATCCAGTATCCACCGGTCGACGGCAGGTATAAGGTCTACATCATCGATGAGGTACATATGCTCAGCCAGTCGGCCTTCAATGCTTTTCTGAAGACGCTGGAGGAGCCGCCATCCTATGTCATCTTCATCCTCGCAACGACCGAGCCGAATAAGATTCCGATCACGATTCTTTCACGGTGCCAGCGCTATGATTTCAAGCGCATCACGACCGACACGATCGCTGCGCGTCTGCGTGAGATCTCGGATGCAGAGAATATTCAGGTTTCCGATGAAGCGCTGCACTATATCGCGCGTTCCGGAGATGGCTCCATGCGAGATGCCGTATCCCTGCTTGACCAGTGCTCCGCCTTCCAGTTTGACCGCCGGATCGAGTATGAGGATGCACTGAGCATCCTGGGCGCGGTGGATACCGCCGTGTTCTCGGATCTTGTGCGCGCGCTTTCGAAGAAGGATGTGAAGACCGGGCTGCAGCTCGTCGCCGAGGTCATCGATCAGGGCCGTGAGCTCAGCCAGTTTGTCTCGGATTTCGTCATGTATGCACGAAATATGCTGCTCGCCTCCACGGTGGATGATCTCTCGGGGCTTGTGGATATGTCGAGCGAGAACCTGAAGCGCCTGAAGGAAGATGCTTCACTTCTATCGACGGTCGAGCTCATGCGCTATATACGCATGCTGAGTGATCTCAGTAATCAGCTCCGCTATGCGACGCAGAAGCGGATTCTGATCGAAACGACGTTTATGAAGCTCGCGTATCCGGAGACGGATGCGAGTCCGGAGGGGATGAATGCCCGCCTCGCGGAGATCCAGCGTACGCTTCGGAACCTCCCGGCCGGTACATCGGTTCAGACAGCTGCAGTGAGCGCCAATACAGGCGACCAGAACAACGTCGCTCCGCAGCCGGTATTGGCCTCCACACCGAAGAAGGTGACGCTCCCGCGCGCGCAGTATGAGGACCTCCAGCTCCTGAAAAAAGAGTGGCGGAGCATCTGTGCGGCCATCACCATCCCGGCTCTGTCGGCAGCGCTTATACGGGATGAAAGCTATGTGCGACCGGATCGTGATCGATCCGGCATGACGATCGTGACGAGAAGCAGGGCGGCGGCTCATCTCCTTGAGCAGGAGGCGAGCATCCCTGAGATTCGTCGGATCGTCGCCGAGAAGTACCATAAGGACATTCGCTTCTCGACGGTACTCTCTGAAGAGAATGAGGCAGCAACGGTTTATGTGACCGATGAGGATCTTTCGAAGATCCATATGCAAGTAGAAACAGAAGGATAAAAGAAAAGGAGTTTTTTATGGCAAAGCATGGTGGATTCCCGGGTGGTATGCCGGGTATGAATATGAACAACATTATGAAGCAGTATCAGCGTATGCAGCGTAAGCTCGAGGAGACCCAGGAAGAGCTTGCAAAGAAAGAGTACACAGGAAAGGCCGGCGGTGGCGCAGTGAAGGCGACCGTCACAGGTGCGAAGGTACTCACGAAGCTCGAGCTGGACAAGGACGCTGTGGATCCGGAGGATGTAGAGACCCTCGAGGATATGATCGTCGCCGCCGTAAATCAGGCACTGGAGAGCGCCGACGAGGATTCGCAGAGCCAGATGGGGAAGCTGACCGGAGGACTCGGTCTCTGATGGAATACTTTTCGAAGGATATTTCGAGACTGGTGAGTGAGCTGTCCCGGCTTCCTGGTGTCGGACAGAAGAGCGCACAGCGCCTGGCCTTTCACATCATCAATGCACCGAAGGAGCAGGCGACCGAGCTTGCAGATGCCATCGTAAAAGCGAGAAACAACATTCACTACTGCAGAGTCTGCTGTACACTCACCGATCAGGACATCTGTCCGATCTGTGCATCCGAGGAGCGTGATCACAGGCAGATCATGGTCGTGGAAAACAGCCGTGATATGTCCGCCTATGAACGCACCGGTAAGTACAAGGGTGTATACCATGTACTTCACGGCGCCATCTCGCCGATGCTGGGCATCGGTCCGGACGACATCCGTCTCAAGGAGCTGATGGCCCGCCTGCAGGGAGAGGTGGAGGAAGTCATCATCGCCACCAATTCTTCACTCGAAGGAGAAACCACGGCGACCTATATCACGACGCTGATTAAGCCGCTCAACATCAAGGTGTCCAGAATCGCCTCCGGTGTACCGGTGGGCGGTGATATCGAAAATATCGATGAGGTTACATTACTTCGTGCGCTGGACGGAAGAATAACGCTATAATAGGATCCTAAGGAGAAAAACCAAATGGATAAGTACGAGTTTAATATTAAAGCAGAGCAGATGCGCAAGATGGCAGAGCAGGGAGACTATAAGACCGCGATGCAGATCGCCGATACGATCGACTGGCGTCGCGTTCGAAATGCAAATCTTCTTTCCTACGTCGCGGATATCTATGAGCATAACAGTGAATATGAAGAGGCGAAGGACATCCTTCTGCTGGCGTTTGAGCGTGCCCCGGTCGGCAAGCGCTTTCTGTACAAGCTGGCTGAAATATCCGTCAAGGCAGGTGATCTCCAGGATGCGCAGGAATTCTATCATGAGTTCTGTGAGATGAGCCCGGACGATTCCAGACAGTTTCTCCTCCGCTATCTGATCCTGAAGGCGAAGGGCGCCAGCGCCGAGCAGCTCATCGCACCGCTCGAGGAGTATACCTCTGAGGAAGTGGACGAGGAGTGGCTCTATACCCTCGCGAAGCTTTATAGTGAAGCCGGCTGCGAGGATGCGTGCGTCCGCACCTGCGATAAGATCTTGCTTCTTTTCGGTCTGGGCCAGTATGTGGACAAGGCCATGGAGCTGAAGCTCCAGTATCGCTCCCTCTCGAAGGAGCAGATGGACCTCGTGGAAAACCGCAGCAAGTATGAGGAGAAGCTCCGTAAGGTATCCGAGGAGTTCGCGGATACCGATGGAAATCTCGTGGAAGCGCAGAGCCCGAGCTTAAAGGCAGAGGTCGATGCCGAGCTCGCAGCTGAAACACAGTCTGAAGGTACGACAGATATGATCACCACGCCGTCATCCGAGGCTGTGCAGCCGTCGACCGAGGAAAACGCCACCATCTACCAGAAGACGGCAGAAGCCAATGCTGACGACCAGAACGCATATACCACAGACGCAGCCTCGATGGCAAGCGCTGCGGTATCAGAGTCTGCAGCCGCTCCGGCTGTATCTGAATCGCCTGTGACGCCATCCACCGAAGCGACGAGCGCTGCAACGGCATCCGATCGCGATATCCAGGGAGCAGCCGCCGATGCGGTGGAAGCCATCCAGACTGCGGTACATAAAATTCCACAGAAGGAAGCAGAACTCCACAATTACCATATGATCATCGAGGCGAAGACCCGTGCGGATGGGCTGAAGATCGCCATCGACGAAATCAAGTACTTCCATGATCTCTATGGATTTAATTTCAAGGTTGCGAAGACAGATGCCACGAGACTGAACGAGCGTGGCTTTGCGGCCTTCGTTCCGAAAATCGTCGGGAAGGACCTGATCGTCGAGAATGCCGGTGCACTGACCTATGATGTCGTCGATGAAATCGGCGATTATATCGACACACTCACCGACTCGAGCTCGGTTGTGCTTGTGGATGTCATGGACCACTTCGATCGCATGGCAGAGGACCGTCCGCTCTTCATCAAGAAGTTCGATCTCGTATCGGACGTCGAAGAAGAGGAAGATGAACTCGTCGAGGATGTGGATCTCGATGCACCGGTACAGGCAGACGAGGAAAACGAAGAGAGTACAGCTTCGATGACGGAGCAGCAGTCGTCTTCGGCGGCTTCCTTCCGTGAAGACCGCACACCGGTCCTGCTGCACGGAACAGAGGATACGAGTGCAGAAGTGGATTCATCGGATAAATATGTGGATACATCAGCGGCTGACATGCCGGCAGCAGCCTCCACGGTGGACAGCGCATACGCAGAACCGCAGGATAAGCAGGTGGATTCCGCAGCAGATACTGTGGATTATCCGGCAGAGACAGCGGACGCGGATGGGTACGATGAGGAAGCATTGTCCGAAGAAGAGGCAGATGCAGACGGAAACGCAGCGGCACAGCCGGAGGACAAGCTTCCGGGAGATTACTACCAGGAGATGAGCGTCGAGGACTTCGCAAATTACGCACAGCAGTATGCGCGTGAAATCGACTGTGTGCTCGTCGGAAAGACCGTGCTGGCCCTCTATGAGCGCATCGAGATGATGCAGGAGGATGGTGTCGAGCTCACGAAGGAAAGTGCTGAAGAACTGATCGAGGAAGCGGCAGATAAGGCAGAGGCACCGAGCCTCGGAAAGAAGCTGACCGGCATGTTCCATCCGAAGTATGATAAGGAGAACCGGCTGATTCTTCGTGAAGACAATTTTATCGGCTGATGAAAGAGACAGCGCGCCCCTTCCTCTGCGAGGAGGGGCGTTTTTCTTTATCCATTCGTGCATAAGGAAGAGAGGCTGAGCTCTGATCAGCGTGATACGACGAATAGAAAACGAATCAGAACAGCATGTAAAGGTACTATATAGAACAGATCAGAAGGGCGATGATGCTGCAGGAAGAAGCGATGACTGAATTAATAAAAATTATAACGGACGGATGGGTGCAGATCGGCGTGGCGGTATTCATGGTCGCGATGTTTCTTTATGGCTACCGAAAGGGGTTCGTGCGCATGTCGGTGAATATCGTATCGATCGTTGTTTCACTGATTGCGACGCGTATGCTTCTTCCGACGGTACAGACCTGGATCGACCAGAATCCTGTGCTGCGGGAGCTGGTAGCAAAGCGCGTGGAAAAGATCGCATTCGGAGAGGGAGCGGCAGCAGGGGCGGAAAGCGCAGCAAGCGAGAGTGTCGACCTTTTTTATCAGCTGCTGGGGCTGGATAAGCTGACGGAGTATATCGCGGATCGGATCACCGGTATGCTTGTGAGTGTGATCACCTTTATACTTCTCCTTATCGTTGTGACACTCCTCGTGAAGCTTGCGTTCGCGATCCTTGCGCGCGTAGCGGAACTTCCGGTGCTGAATTTCATGAATCGGACACTGGGGGCCATACTCGGTCTCGTGGAGTCCATCGTCTATATATGGATATTCCTGATCGTCATCAGTTTCCTGCCGGAAAATCCGCTGACCCTGAATATCGCGATGCAGTTTAATGATCCGACGACTTGGCTTTTCTATCTGAAGGAGGCGAATATCTTCGTCCATATCTTCGAGGCGTGCGCCAGCTGATTTTACAGTACATTCAGAGGCTTCGGGGGGCCGGAAACAGAAGTACAGTACTCCGTATGGCTTCTTTTCTCGGTCCTCCGAGGATTTTTTAGATGAAGCGTTAGAATTTAAAAAAAATTCAGATTGGTGCTTGACAGCGCACGCCATGTTTGTTAAAGTATGTCAAGTCAACGCGAGGAAAACGAATTTACAGATTCTTTTCAAGCGATTGACAAAAAGAAATTTTAAAAAGTGCTTGACACAAACGAAACGGTTTGCTAATATATACAAGCTGTCGCAAAGAAAGCATAACGAACCTTGAAAATCAAAGATCGATTAATAC
>CALAOB010000067.1 GCA_937927445.1 uncultured Oribacterium sp.
GATCTCCGGAAGGCGAAGGCGGTGAGCGCGAAGGTTCTCCGCGGCGAGAAGCTGCGCATCTACTCGGACATCCCGATGGAGCGCCTCGTGCAGCGCCCGGCCCGCCACGAAGCCGAGCTCGTCCCGGCGCAGGACATCGACCACGCCGACATCGTGATCAGCTACCGTACAAAGCTGCTGAACCAGGGTACAGGACTCCGCCTCATCGCGAAGCGGGTTCATGTAGGTCTGGGCGCGCGGAAGGGCGTGACGCAAGCCGAGGTCGCAGCGGCGGTGGCCACCTGCCTCGAGGACGCCGGCATTGACCCACGCGCGGTGGTAGACCTCGTGAGCATCGACCTCAAGAAGCAGGAGGCGGGGATTCTCGCGTACAGCTACGAAAGCGGCGTGCCGTTCGTGACCTTCACGGCGGAGGAGCTGCGTTCGGTGGAGGGTGCCTTCGCGGGCAGCAGCTTCGTCCAGTCGGTCACGGGTGTCGCCAATGTCTGCGAGCGGGCGGCTGCGTTCGCCGCGGGACGGAGTGGCCACGCCGAGGTGCTGGTGCACAAGACGATCCACGGGAATGTGACGACCGCCGTCGCGGTGGAAGTGTAGAGGGACGAAGGATATACGTAAGCTAATACGCAGGTCTCTCTGGTGCATGCAAACCAGAGCTGGTTACGAAGATTATACGTAAGTTAAGAGGGAAAACGAAAGAGGAATCCTGTGGCTGTATCTTTCAACAGAAGAAAGACACCATTTAATGCACACAAAATCAAGAAACAAAAATCATAAAACGTGATAAAAATATTTGAATATCGAAAGAAATGGCTTTATACTGGCGGTGGAGGTGAGCAGGATGTTGATTGAATTTCGATTTAAAAACTATAGATCCTTCCGTGACGAGGCGGTTTTATCCATGGAGGCGAGTGGCCTGGGAATGTATAAAAATTCCCTGATCAAGTACAACAATAAAACCAGCCTTCTTCCTGGTGTCGCGATCTATGGAAAAAACGGTGGTGGAAAAAGTAATGTGATCCGTGCATTCTGGCTGGCGGTTCAGTTTATTAAAAATGCGCAGAGAACCCAGCATGCAGATGCACCGATTCCTGTCCATCCATTTCGATTAAATGATTACTCTCAGAATGAACCGAGTGCATTTGAATTCATCTATACACTGGAGGGCATCAAATACTGGTATGCGTTTTCTGCAGATCGTGAGCGGGTCTATTCCGAGTTCCTGTACTATGCGCCGAAGGGACAAAAGGCACTGGTTTTTACGAGAGAAGGGCAGGAATTTGATTTTACGGAAGAAAAATCAAAACGTAAACTGATCGCAAAAATGGTTGCGTCGAATCAGCTGTTCTTCTCAGTTGCCTGTACGATGAATGATCAGGCCTGTGTTCATGCCATGCGGTGGTTCAGAGAGCGAATCTACTTCTCGAGAGATTATTCGGATATTCCGAAGCAGCTGCTCGATTATTCGGATAATCCGGGTATGCTGAAGGCCATCAGTGATTATGCAAAGGCGGCTGATTTCGGTATCGAAGATATGCAGTTCGAAATGAACAGTAAAGAGATCCGGGAACTGGAGATGCCAGAGGATCTACCGGAAGGTGTCAGAGCAGCACTTGCACGTTTTCTTCAGGCACTGTCGCAGACTTCAGATAATGCAGATGCCAAAATTGCGATGAATGAAGTAAGGGCTGTTTCCATGCATCAGGGCCAGGACAAGCATGGAAAGGATCATCTTTATCCGCTGGAGCTGGCAGATGAATCGGATGGCACTAGGACACTGATGTCGATTGCACCGGCTATTGAGTCTGTGCTTGAGAATGGCGGTGTTCTTTTGACAGATGAAATCGAAAAGGGACTCCATCCGCTGCTCGTTGATTACATTGTCGCAAAATTTCAGAGCAAGGAAACGAATCCAAAGGGTGCGCAGCTGATTTTCACAACACATAATACAGAGCTTCTGAATATGGAGCTTCTTCGTAAGGACCAGATCTATTTTGCGGACAAAAATCATGAGGATGGATCATCGGAGCTGTACAGTATCAGCGAATTCGGAACCAGAACGACAGAGAATATCCGTAAGGGGTATCTGCTGGGGAAGTACGGTGCGATTCCTGACCTTGACATCGAGGAGGTGAAGTGATGCCTCGTCAGTTCAGAAAACAAAAACCGTACATCGTGGTGTTTTGTGAAGGTGAGAGTGAGCAGGTATATACTGTAAACGACTCGAGCCTGGATATGTGAAGGGTGATAAAAAAGCAACGGAGAAAATCGCAGAGCATTATCCGACGGCGGTGACGAATGCTGCAAAAACGATGAAGAATCTTCTGCCGGAAGGTTTACCAGGCCTGGAAGATACAGATGAGAGAAATGAATGGCTTTGCAAGAACTGTCAAACCTTTTCAAATGTCCATGAGGCGATCAATTTTTTGTCAAGCTTACGTATATAATGACTTGTATGAATAGAGAAACAAGGATGGGCGCGCCCATCGGAAAGGACCACACGCGTGCAGATTACAGAAAAGCTTCTGAAACCGCTGCCGGAGGTGCAGTATCTGAATACGGAGAATACGGATCGATATCGCTGCATCATGCGGATTTTCTATGAGAATACCGAGAAGCTCCACAACTGGATGTACCAGGAGGAGGTGTATGACGCGTTGCGGGTGTTCCCGGAATTCCGCGATTACCGGCTGGAGCAGTGCCAGCAGGATCTTACGAGCCTCGTGAACTGGCATAATCTCGAAACGCTACAGGACACGCGTCATGTGAGCTCCCTCGAGGAGTTTCAGAGCCGGCGCTATCGCTACCAGATGTCGCCCTACAGTGTGGAAATCGAGCGTCTGGTCCTCCGACTCGAGCATCTCGAAATCGAGGGAGGTTCCCTGGAACCGACCTTGCTCGAGCGTATTCGGCGGGCCATCGAACGCTTCCCGGAGATGGTCGATGCCGAACCGGCGGAGGCCTATGATTTCTGGGACGATCTGGAGCGGAATTTCACGCGTCTTAATCAGAATTATCATGATTATATCCGCGATCTCAGCAGCGTACGTGCGGAAGAGATGATGCATACACAGGAGTTCCTGCTGTTTAAGGATAAGCTCGTCGAGTATCTTCGGAACTTCGTCACGAGTCTGCAGCGGAACGTCGGCGTGATCGAGGAGCTGCTCGAGGCCCTCAGTCCATCGCTCTGTGAGGCGGTGCTGGAGAAGGTCAATGCTTACGAAGCCGCAATTCCCCGAATGGAGCAGGTGGCACCGGAGACCATTGCGGAGAATAACCGCGGAAAGCTGGAGAGCATCCGTCGCTGGTTCCAGACCTCCGAGGGGGAGGACAATGAGGCCGGGAAGCTCTTCGATGCGACGAATGACATCATCCGCCGCATCACCCGTTTCGCTATGGAGATGAGCGAGAAGAGCGCGATGGGCTCGAACCGACGGGAAGAGTACCGCAAGGTAGCGGAGCTCTTTCTCGCCTGCGAGGATCTGTCGGAGGCGCATCAGCTGAGTGCATGCATCTTCGGTGTGGAGACACCGCGGCACCTTCGGAGTGAGGTGGAGGCGAACAGCCAGAGCATGAATATGAGCGCCTATGCGCTGGAGCCGGAGCGGAAGCAGCTGAAATCCCGCTCCCGGAAGGGCACAGAGCGGAGCAATCGAAGTGCGATCACGGATCACAGCGAAGAGAAAAAAGCGATGCGGGAGCAGATTCTGGAAGCGCAGCGGGCACGAAATGCAGCGCTGCAGGCGCTCGAGCAGGATGGCTGCATCGATTTCTCAGCATTGCCCTGCCTCACCCGGGAGCTGAGAGAGGTACTGCTTCGCTGGGTATCCGATGCGCTGGAGGATCCGGGACGGACGGCACGTACCGAGGATGGACGGCGGTTTACTCTGGAAAGTGCGGGCCGGGGTGAACGTTGCGTGGTGCACTGCGAGGACGGTGATTTCGAGATGCCGAAAATGCGTATCGTGTTTGAAGAGGAGAACTGAGGATGCAGGAAGAACTGGAAGTGCTTCTGTCGAAGCACTGGATATTGAAATCGGAGGATCGGGAGCTGTACTATCAGATCCGCGATCATGCGCAGGAGATCCGTAAATTTGTGACGGAGCGACTGGGCTGCCCGATGATCGAGAACCAGCTGCTCATCAAGGTCGAGCGGATTCCGGCGGTGCCGAAGCCGTTTATGGGCATACAGGAGTTCCGAAGTCCGCGGGAGTATGCGCTCTTTTCGATGCTGCTCATGTTTCTCGAGGAGCATGCCGAGGATCAGTTTATTCTCTCGCAGCTCACGGAATTCATCGCCGGGAATCTCCCGGGTGGTGGCGTGGACTGGACCTCCTATCAGGAGCGTCGGCGGCTGGTCCGCGTGCTGCAGTATGCGGAGAGTCAGGGGATGCTGAAGCGGACCGATGGATCGGAGGACAGCTTCGTGGAGTCGCAGAAGGATGTACTCTATGAAAATACCGGCGTCTCCCTCTACTATATGCGCAGCTTTTCAGAGGACATCATGCACTATCGTGGACTGGAGGATTTCCTGAACTCCGGCTGGTACGAGGTGGATGAGGACAAGGGCCTCGTGCGAAGACACCGCGTCTACCGGCGACTGCTGTTTGCACCGGGCCTGTATCGCTCGGAGGGTGCTGAGGGCGACTATGAGTATCTGAAAAATCAGGGCGCCCGTATGCGGGAGGAGCTCAGCGGGCTGCTTTCCCTTCGTCTCGAGATCTCGAAGGGCGGCGCCATGCTGCTTTTGAGTGATGACAGTGGACTTGGGGAGGCGTTCCCGGGCTCCAGTACGATGTCGGATATTCTGCTTCTGGTGCTGGACGCCATCCAGAAACGCGTGCAGAGTGAGGACTGGAAGACGGATGTCCGGGACTGTATCGTACTGGAGGAGCCGGAGTTCGATGCGCTGCTTCGCGAGGTGCGAAATGAAAATCTGAATCGCTTCTCGAAGGTCTACCGGGACCTTCCGGAGGGCGATTTCCTGAAGGAGGTGAAGGCACAGATGATGCTCTGGACCTTCCTTTCGAGGGACAGCGAGAGCGGACGACTGCGCCTCGAGCCGTCCTGCGCGAAGCTCGCAGGACGATACGTGGAATAAAAATCATTACAGTTCGGGCAGGATCCCCGGAGGGGCGGTGTCGGATGCACAGTACTCCGCAACCGCCGGGGCCTCTGCCGGAACGCCTACAATATTCGAAATCAATTAAATCGCGCGTCCTACTGGAGCGTGCAGAAAGACAGGACATAGATTATGGGACAGAACAGATGGCATGCGAATAAGCTCGGCCTTATCAACTTCTGGTATTACGATGAGCAGGAATTCTGCTTTGCGAAGGGGCGGCTTCTGCTTCGCGGCTCGAACGGCTCTGGAAAATCCGTCACGATGCAGAGCGCGATTCCGCTTCTCCTCGATGGTAATGCGAATCCGGAGCGACTGGATCCCTTCGGTTCCCGTGATCGTAAGATGTCCGGCTATCTCCTGGAGGAGGGGGATGAGCGGGAGGAGCGGACCGGCTATCTCTATATGGAGTTTAAGCGAGAGAAGAGTGAATCCTACTTCACGATCGGTATGGGCATCCGCGCCCGCCGTGGCAAGCCACTGGACAAGTGGTACTTCGGTATCCTCGATGGTCGGCGCGTCGGCGTCGATTTTTCGCTCTATCGCAGTGGTGCGGAGAAGCTCACCCTGACCCGGAAGGAGCTCGAAAACCGACTCGCAGAGGGTGGACGGGTCTACGATCGCCAGGCCGATTATATCGAGTTCGTAAACCAGCAGCTCTTCGGCTTCGCGACGACGGATGCCTACCGGGAGATGCTCGATCTTCTCATCCAGCTCCGTACGCCGAAGCTGTCCCGCGATTTCAAGCCATCTGTCATCAACGACATCCTGAGCTCCGCGCTGCAGGGGCTCTCCGAGGAGGATCTGCGGCCAATGACGGAGGCCATCGAGAATATGGATTCCCTCCGGCTTCAGCTGGAGACCAAGGAGGTCGCGCGAAAGGCGGTCGACCATATCGCGCGCGTCTTCGATCGCTATAACCGGAGCATGCTGTATGCGAAGGCGAACGCGGTCGATCAGGCTGGAAAGCGTCTGAAGGCGAACACCCAGGCCCTCTCGGAAGAGCAGACGAAGCTCACTGAGGCAGCGTCCAGGCTGACAGCATTGACCGACGAGCTGGCGCAGCTCTCCTCCCAGAAGGCGACGATGGAGAAGGAGCGGGAGGAGCTCGGAAAGAGTGATGCCTACCAGCTGAAGCAGGAGGAGCAGAAGCTCGTCGGACAGCTCGCCGGGCTTCAGGAGAATCACGCGAAGAAGGAAGCGCGGATCGGAAAGAAGCAGGATGATGAGCGTGCGTGCCGGACACAGCTTCAGCAGCTGGAGGAGAAAAAAGCGACGAAGCGCGCAGAGATCCAGGACTGCCTCGAGGATATGTCCGCGCAGGCAGAGTGCATGAACTATCAGGCGCAGAGCTTCCTCGAGGATGAGCTCACGAAGGGCATCGACGAGGCATTTTCCTTTAAAACCTATGAGGCGGAGTTTCAGAAAACGAAGCAGGGCATACAGGAAGGTCTCGTGGTGCAGCAGCGGCTCGCGAAGGGGGAGGAGAAGCTCCGTGAGAAGCGGGACGAGCTCGCCCGGCAGCAGGACAGCGCAGACCGTGCAGAGCGGAAGCTGCGTGAGGCAGAGGCGGCGCTCACGGAAGCAGAGAGCAGCTGGAAGGAAGCACTGTATATCTGGCATGGCGAGAACCAGGAGCTGAAGCTGCCAGAGGAGGTACTGCAGGGGCTCTGCCGCTTCGCGGACAGCTATGATGAGAGCGCGGATTATGCGCAGGCGAAGCGTCCGGTAGACCGGGCGCTCCAGGACCTGGGGATTCATCTGAAGGAAGAGCTGGAAGCCCGGAAGCGGGAAAGCCGGGCCCTGTCAGAGGAGAAAGCGAACTGCGCGGCAGAGCTTCGCGAGTGGGAGAATGAGCGTGAGCCGGAGCCGGAGCGGAGTGAAGCAGTGCTGGAAAACCGCCGTCGACTGACGAAGCGTGGCATCCCGTACCACGCATTTTATAAGACGCTCGAATTCGCGGATTCGCTCGATGACGAGACACGGAATCGTATCGAAGAGGCGATGCTCGAGATGGGTCTGCTGGATGCGCTGGTGATCGAAGAGAGCTATCGGGAGGAGGTACTGCGGCTGGACCCGGGTGCCTGCGACCGCTATATTTTCGTGCGCGAAAATGCCGGGAAGACCCTCGGAAAAACCGCACTCGATGTCCTGACCCTGAACGACAGCGTCAACACGGTGTTCCTGAATATGGAGATGACCGATATTCTCAGCCATATCTCGATGAAGGGGGATGCGGAGACTGTGATTTCCGCGGATGGCAGCTGGCGAAACGGCCTGCTGGCCG
>CALAOB010000068.1 GCA_937927445.1 uncultured Oribacterium sp.
GATACCTGCGGAACACCGATACCGGCTACGACACGGGTCGTACAGATGGAACCCGGTCCGATACCGATCTTTACGCAGTCGGCGCCGGCCTTGATGAGGGCCTCGGTCGCCTCACCGGTCGCGACATTACCCGCGATGATCTGAAGATCCGGGAACTTCTCCTTCAGCATGCTGACGCACTTCAGAACGTTTGCACTATGGCCATGTGCAGAGTCGAGAACGACGACGTCTACATGTGCGTTGATGAGCTCCTGTGCACGGTCGACAACATTCGCTGTGATACCCAGTGCGGCACCGCAGAGGAGTCTGCCCTGTGCATCCTTCGCCGCGTTCGGATACTTCATCTGCTTCTCGATATCCTTGATGGTGATGAGACCCTTCAGGTTACCCTCATCATCCACGATCGGGAGCTTCTCGACCTTCGCACGTGCGAGGATCTGCTTTGCTTCCTCGAGGGTGGTACCCTCCTTCGCGGTTACGAGGTGCTCGCTCGTCATGCACTCGCTGATCTTCTTCGAGTAGTCCTCCTCGAAAACGAGGTCACGGTTCGTGATGATACCGATGAGCTTCCGGCCCTCGGTGATCGGCACGCCGGAGATGCGGAACTTCGCCATGAGATCATTGGCATCCTTCAGGGTGTGATCTGCGGTCAGGAAGAACGGATCGGTGATGACACCATTCTCTGAACGCTTTACCATGTCGACTTCCTCCGCCTGCTGCTCGATCGACATGTTCTTGTGGATGATACCGATACCACCGCAGCGCGCCATGGCGATCGCCATCTGATGCTCTGTAACGGTATCCATACCTGCAGAAATGAACGGAATGTTGAGATGAATTGACTTCGTAAGATAAGTAGAAACATCGATCTGGTTCGGAACCACCTCGGAGTACTGCGGAACGAGCAGCACATCATCAAACGTAATACCATCACCGATAATCTTGGCCATAGAAGAATCTCCTTTCAAATCGCGACTTTTCATAAAATTTAAACGAGTATAACAAAAGGCGGGTTGAATTTCAACCCGTCTTTTCCTCTAAAATTAATTCAGTTTCACCTTCTGCGGTGTGCATCTTCTCGCCTCGCGGAGAAGCGCATCCGTCACTTCGATGTACATGCAGGTCTTCTGTCCCGCACGATTGTATACATAGCCGAACTTCCGGTCGGCCGAACACTCGCCGGCACAGTCGATGACCTTCGCGTTCTGGAGCTCTGCACGGACCGCGTCCGAGTTCTGCGGAGCGAGTACGATCAGCTCGGAAGCATTGGTATCGACCAGCGAACGACGACGCGTCTTGTTGAGGATCTGGTCCATCGTGAAGCCGCCGCCGACATACGTATACTCATACTCCACCTTCGAGAAGAGCCAGACCACGTAGGTCCCGAGGCTCACTGCGATGAACAGCAGAATGCCGAACACGTTATAAAACGCAAATACCAGCGCCAGCACGGACAGTGCGCCCGCCGCCACCAGCAGAATCGTCCAGTACACCGGCTGCTTTCCCTTCGTCATGTGCTCGATATAATCATCCATCTGTCATCCTCCTGTTTTCTCGGCCAATGTCTCCGCCTGTCGATTGTCACTGTACCTGTCGTGTGCCGTCCTGCCGCCGGTCGTCGACGGTGTCTCCTGCGGCTATCCTTCCTATCCACAAAGGTCCGGGCCGCAAATGCAGTCCGGACCTTTATTATAACTCTTTTTATTCAATTAGTACATTCCGCCCTGTGGCTGTGCTGGCATAGCTGGTGCCGGCTCCTTGATGTCGGCAACGACGCTCTCGGTTGTGAGCAGTGTCGAAGCGACAGAAGCGGCGTTCTGAAGAGCGGTTCTGGTTACCTTTGCAGGATCCAGGATACCGGTCTCAAGCATGTCGACATACTCCTCGTGGAGTGCATCGAAGCCATGGCCGACCTCGGTGTTCTGTACGTTGTTGACGATAACCGCGCCCTCGAGACCTGCGTTCGAAGCGATGGTGAACAGCGGAGCCTCCAGTGCCTTATAAACGATTCTTGCGCCGGTCTTCTCATCACCCTCGAGTGACTCGACAACCTTCTTTACAGCCTCCTGTGCGTGGATATAAGCGGATCCGCCACCTGCGATGACGCCCTCTTCCACTGCGGCACGAGTTGCGTTCAGCGCATCCTCCATACGAAGCTTTGCTTCCTTCATCTCGGTCTCGGTAGCTGCACCAACCTTGATGACTGCGACACCACCAGCGAGCTTTGCAAGTCTCTCCTGGAGCTTCTCGCGGTCGAAATCAGAAGTTGTGGTCTCGATCTGCTTCTTGATCTCTGCAACACGGCTGTCGATCTCTGCCTTCTCACCCTCGCCATCAACGATGGTGGTCTTCTCCTTCGATACCTTTACGCTCTTTGCGCGGCCGAGCTGCTCGATGGTTGCATCCTTGAGCTCGAGACCGAGGTCTGCGGAGATCACCTGACCGCCGGTCAGGATTGCGATATCCTGCAGCATCTCCTTACGTCTGTCACCATAGCCCGGAGCCTTGACAGCAACGACGTTGAAGGTACCTCTCAGCTTGTTGACGATGAGGGTTGTGAGTGCCTCACCCTCGACATCCTCTGCGATGATGAGGAGCTTTGCGCCCATCTTTACGATCTGCTCGAGGAGCGGAAGGATATCCTGGATGTTGGAGATCTTCTTATCGGTGATCAGGATGAACGGATCATCGAGATTTGCCTCCATCTTATCCATATCGGAGCACATGTACGCGCTGATGTAGCCTCTGTCGAACTCCATACCTTCTACGACGTCCAGCTCGGTCTGCATGGTCTTGGACTCCTCGACGGTGATGACACCATCCTTGGAAACCTTCTCCATCGCATCGGCAACCATCTGACCGACCTGCTCGTCACCAGCAGAGATGCCGGCAACCTTGGCGATCTGATCCTTGCCCTTTACCTTGGAAGACTGTGCCTTGATGGACTCAACGGCTGCTGCCACGGCCTTCTGAATACCCTTACGAAGGATGATCGGGTTTGCACCTGCCTCGAGGTTCTTCATACCTTCCTTGACGATCGCCTGTGCAAGCACAGTCGCAGTGGTGGTACCATCACCGGCAACATCATTGGTCTTCGAAGCAACCTCACGAACGAGCTGTGCGCCCATGTTCTCATACGGATCCTTCAGCTCGATGTCCTTCGCGATGGACACACCATCGTTGGTGATCAGCGGAGCACCGTAGCTCTTATCGAGTACTACGTTTCTGCCCTTCGGTCCGAGGGTTACCTTTACTGTATTTGCAACTGCATCCACACCAGCTTCGAGAGCCTTTCTGGCCTCGACGCCATACTTAATTTCCTTAGCCATAGCTTTATCCTCCTAGATTACTTCTCGATGACTGCCAGAATATCGTTCTGCTTTACGACTGTATACTTGTGTCCGTCAACCTCGACCTCAGATCCCGCATACTTCGAGAAAAGAACGTGATCGCCGACCTTCACCTGCATGGTGATGTCCTTACCATCGACCACTCCACCAGGACCTACCGCTACAACGAGCGCCTGACCCGGCTTCTCCTTATCATTCTGACCTGGAAGAACGATACCGCTTGCAGTGGTCTCCTCCATCTTTTCCTTCTCAAGTACGACTCTGTCAAATAATGGAACCAGCTTCATTTGATTGACCTCCTTAATATCTGCTTTCAGCCCTTCGGCCTTTCGCCTCCCGGCGATGCTGTTTATATAAAGCCCGGCATGCAACATAAACTGCATCCGGCTTTCTTTTCTAGCAACAAAACGTATTATAGAACGGCCTATTAGCAACGTCAAGCGGTGAGTGCTAATAATTTGCAGATTTCACATTTCCTTCACAATATTTTAAAGAATTTAATAAATTTCTTTATTCATACAAAAACAGGCGTAAATCAACATCGTGATTTACGCCTGTCTCTATAACTACAAATACTGACTGAACTCTACCTTTTCCTTGTTCGGCCCTTCTATCGTAAAAAACCTTACACCATTTTCCCAGAAAGGCAGGAAATGAATCTCGTCATTCGTTGTGTTCATCTGATTTTCTTCTATATAATGATACACTTCTTCAATATTCTTTACGTTGATTGCCACGTGATCGATTGCACCATTTGTAAGCTTTGCCTGCTTATTTTCATACGTTTCAATTACCAGAGTTTTCAACTTCAGGAATGCAACCTTTTCCCCTGCCTCTTCATTGATTGTCTGAAGCGCTGTCTCAAATCCAAGTTTTTTATAAAATTCAATCGTCTTTTCAATATCATTTGTCGGAATTCCGATATGTTGGATTCCTGTTGTATATGTCTGCAAATTCATCTTAACTTTCCATCCTTTCTTTTACTTTCTCCATTTCAGGCATTGCCGGTATTGCGCCTTTCTTTTCCACACAAATGCTTGCAACCGCATTGCCAAATCTGACATAAGCTTTTAATTCTTCCATCGTAAACTGATCCGGTTTTTTCCCGGACTTACTGATACAGTATAAGAATCCCCCCCAGAAGGAATCTCCTGCTCCATTCGTATCAACAACTTTACTTACAAATCCCGGGATATGTACTCCACCTTCTTTACAGTAAAGATAAGCGCCCTTACTTCCGAGTGTAACCACTGCAATCTTGATTCCTTTCTGGAACAATACTGCTGCTGCTTCCGCAGGACTCACCTTTCCTGTCAACAATTCTGTTTCTTCATCTGAAATTTTCATAATATCTACATACGGAATCAGACTACGCATCTGTGTCTTTGCTGTCTTTTCATCTTTCCAGA
>CALAOB010000069.1 GCA_937927445.1 uncultured Oribacterium sp.
GGATTCAGGAGTCCCTCCGGGTACGGATGCCAGGCGATGCCGTAGTCGGTGTCGCTGAGGTAGGTGTTCAGGAGCTCGAGCAGGGTCTTCGAGGCCATGGTCGTGCCGCCCTGCTGCGTCCAGTTGTAGTCGAACGGGATGAAGACGCGCGCGTCCGGGTTCTGGGCCTTGATTGCATTGTAGAAGATGCGGAAGCCGTCCGCGTAGGCCTTCACATAGGTGTTCGTGTCGACCGCGCCGAGGTAGTTCCAGACCGTGTTGTTGATTTCGTTGCCGATGACCCAGTTCGAAACACGGTTGCGGTAACGGCTCGCGAGCTGCTCCGCCACCTGCTGCGTGCGCGCGATGCCCTCCGGCGTCAGGGTGTTGAACTGATAGAGGTTCGCCGTAGGAGTCAGGGTCGGGCAGATCGGGTCGCCCGCCTGGAAGTCGTTCATGACACCCATGGTGATGGTGAGGTCGGCCGCGTCAAACCGGTCAATCATCGCATCGAACGCGCGCATCTGCTGCTCGTCCTTCAGGAAGCTCGCGTTGAACTGGAAGGTCACCTGCTTACAGCCGAGCTGCTGGATGTCGGAGACCATGTCGACGTGTGAGGAGCAGATACCCTTCTTCGACTCCGGCGTGTTGTAGAAGGCCAATGCCGGTGTGCTCGACGCAAGTACCAGCGCGCTCGTGAGCATGGCAGCGGTCAGTTTCTTAAAGTGAAATGATTTCATATGTGCCCCCTTTTATAATATATTTCAGTATACAAAAAAACCGCTGCGCAGTGAATGCGTAGCGGTTTTGAAATTCTTACGATTTTTTATTTTTATTCTGTAAATGCGATCGGGGTTGCACCGGAAGCAGCATCTGCGCTCTTCAGATCGATGCCGACGGTCTCATAAGACAGGGTATCGAAGTGCTGAGTGGTGCCATCCTCTGTGGTGAACTCGAGGGTGTACTTGATCTCCTTCTGCTTGTCCGCATCCTCATCCCGAGTGATGGTTACGGTCTCACCATCTGCAAGACCCTCACCTGCGAGGTTCTCCCCCTTCTCCTTGGAACCTGCCTCATAGAGGTAGAGATCGGTTACCTTAGAACCAGTGGTGTTCTTTACAGTATATACAGCGCTTCCTGCTTCCTCAGACTCAGCCTCTGCAGCAGCTGTGGTCTCTTCCGCAGCCTCGCTGCCAGCCTCTGTAGCGGCCTCGGTCGCAGCTTCTGTTGCAGCAGCGGTCGTAGCAGCCGCTGTGGTCGCCTCTGGTGTCGCATTGGCACCGCAGGCACTCATGCTCATCGCAAGCATCATCGCAGCAATCACAACATAATTCTTCTTCATAATTTTAGTCCTCCTGAATGTTCTGTATCGCTGATTCCCTGCACATCGCCCGATCGGACAATGTCGGCTCCTGCACTTCATCTCCCGCCTGCGCGATTACGCCCACGGGAAATCCCCGGCAGATCAGCGACCATCTCGTGTTCCGTGGTTCCGATCTGTACGAAACTCTCCGAAACACCAGGCCTAGATTATAGGAGGTATTCCTCAGAATACAAGTGAAGTTTTTGTGACTTTTTTAACAGAAAAATTTAATAAACTGTCCAGCCTATCCTGTTCCCCGGTTTTCTTCAAATCTATTGCTTTTATGCGGGTTCTCGGCTATAATGCTCGAGGTTAATGACAGTTGAGAGCGGCTTCCTGAGCCACTCTTTTTATTATATCTGCAGTTTTCGGAGATATTTCGGAGGCACTCAGCAGATGATACAGCGTTAAGAAAAGGAGGCAGCAGCCACATGATTGCAGCAAATAACATTACCTTCCGTGTAGGTAAGAAGGCACTGTTTGAAGACGTTAATATCAAGTTCACCGAGGGCAACTGTTATGGCATCATCGGTGCCAACGGTGCCGGTAAGTCGACCTTCCTGAAGATCCTGAGCGGTGTGCTCGAGCCGACCAGCGGTGAGATCACCATGACCCCTGGTCAGCGTCTCAGCGTACTCGAGCAGGATCAGTTCAAGTACGATGATTACTCCGTCATCGACACCGTCATCATGGGCAACAAGCGCCTGTACGACATCATGAAGGAGAAGGACGCCATCTACGCAAAGGCGGATTTCACCGACGAGGATGGCCTCCGTGCCGCGGATCTCGAGGCAGAGTTCGCTGCGATGGACGGCTGGAATGCAGAAGCGGATGCCGAGACGATGCTGAACGGCTTAGGGATCGGCACTGAGCTCCACTACAAGCAGATGAACGAGCTGAAGGGTTCCGAGAAGGTCAAGGTCCTCCTCGCGAAGGCACTGTTCGGTAACCCGGACATCCTGCTCCTCGACGAGCCGACCAACCACCTCGACCTGAACTCCATTGAGTGGCTCGAGGAGTTCCTCATCAACTTCGAGAACACCGTCATCGTCGTATCCCATGACCGTTACTTCCTGAACAAGGTCTGCACGAACATCGCGGACATCGACTACGGTAAGATCACTCTCTTCGCCGGAAACTACGATTTCTGGTTCGAGTCCTCCCAGCTCATCGTGCGTCAGCAGAAGGAAGCGAACCGCAAGAAGGAGGAGAAGATCAAGGAGCTGCAGGAGTTCATCCAGCGTTTCTCGGCCAATGCTTCCAAATCCAAGCAGGCGACCTCCCGTAAGCGTGCCCTCGAGAAGATCGAGCTCGACAACATCAAGCCGTCCTCTCGTCAGTATCCGTACATCGTATTTAAGCCGAACCGTGAGATCGGTAACGATGTCCTCGAGGTGAAGAACCTCTCGAAGACCATCAACGGCGTAAAGGTGCTCGATGACATCTCCTTCATCGTGAACCGTACCGATAAGATCGCGCTGGTCGGCCCGAACGAGCTTGCGAAGACCACCCTCATGCAGATCATCTCCGGCGAGATGGAGCCGGACAGCGGTGACTACAAGTGGGGCGTAACCACCAGCCAGTCCTACTTCCCGAAGGACAACACGAAGGAGTTCGCATCCGAGGACACCATCGTCGAGTGGCTGACCCAGTACAGCCCGGATAAGGACACCCAGTTCGTCCGCGGCTACCTCGGCCGTATGCTCTTCAAGGGCGACGATGGTCTGAAGAAGGTCAACGTCCTCTCCGGAGGTGAGCGCGTACGCTGCATGCTCAGTAAGATGATGATTTCCGGTTCCAATGTCATCATCCTCGACGAGCCGACCGACCACCTCGACATGGAGTCCATCTCCGCACTGAACGACGGACTCAAGAGCTACCCGGGTGTCATCATCTTCGCGTCCCGTGACCATCAGGTCGTAGAGACCACCGCGAACCGTATCTTCGAGATCATCGACGGCAAGCTCATCGACAAGATGACCACCTACGACGAGTACCTCGCATCCGACGAGGACATCAAGAAGAGATTCGTCTTCACCCTGTCCGGATCCGACGCAAGCGACAACTAAGCATCCGCGTATCCGAACAGATAAAAAAACCGAGAGCACAGTTCCTTCTGTTGGAACTGTGCTCTCGGTTTTTTAATATCACTAGATTACTTCGACCGTACAAACGGCTTGCCGTTTGCTGCCGGTACGTGGCCGGCACCGACGAAGAAGATGAGGGTCAGCAGGGTCACGATGTACGGGATCATGCTGAGGAGGTTCGGGCTGATGAGGTTCGAGCCGCCGAGCAGCGACTTGACACCGTTACAGAATCCGAAGAGGAGGCAGCCGACGAAGGCACCGCCCGGGGAGAACTTACCGAAGATGACGGCTGCGATCGCGATGAAGCCCTGGCCAACGATGACCGCCGGACGGAACTGCGATACGGTCGCAAGGGTGACGAACGCGCCACCGAGGCCCGACAGGAAACCGGACAGGATCACGCAGATGTAGCGAACCACATAGACATTGATACCGAGGGTCTCACATGCCTCCGGATGCTCGCCCGCCGCACGCAGACGCATGCCGAAGCGGGTCTTGTAGAACACGAACCAGATGACCGCCACCAGCAGGAAGCTGAGGTACGCCACCGAGTAGGTGGAGATCACATTGTACTGAAATGAACCCGCCGGGAAGATGGACACGCCCTTTTCGTTCGTAAACATCTTCGGCAGCTTCGCCATCATATCGAGCGCCGGTGAATCCGAGGAGTTCTCGAAGATCGCCTTACAGAGGAAGATCGCGAAGCCCGGTCCGATAAAGTTGATCGCTGTTCCGGCGATCGTCTGGTCCGCATGCAGACTCACGCAGACCACCGCGTGGATGAGGCCGAGCGCGGCACCCGCGAGACCACCCGCGAAGAAACCGATCCAGCCGTTGCCCGTGAAGTACGCAACCGCCGCCCCCACGAACGCGCCGAGGGTCATCATACCCTCGATGCCAATGTTTACGACGCCAGAGCGCTCACTGAAGCAGGAGCCTAAGGCTGCGAGCAGCAGTGGTGGCGTCGAGATCAGCATTGCATTGATTAAAAGTCCTAAATTCGTAAGCATTACTTCGCCGCCTCCTTCTTCGTGGTCATCTTCGTGAGGATCGACTTAAATACCGGTGCGATCGCGATGAAGATAATAACAGTACCCATGATGATGTTGACAACCTCATTCGGCACCTGGATAACGGTCAGCTTGTTTCCACCGTACTTCATCGCACCGTAGAACCAGCCGGCGAAGATACAGCCGATCGGATTCGTGGCACCGATGAGGGCGACGGTGATACCCTGGAAGCCGTAGGACTCCTGGGCTGCAAACTGCGGGATACGCTGGCTCATGCCGAGGAGCTGAACGGCTCCGCCTAAGCCCGCCAGAAGACCCGAGATCGACATCGACGCGAGGAATACGCGGTTCGAGCTGATGCCGGCATACTCTGCGGCGGTTCTCGAGAAACCGACGGCACGCAGCTGGTAGCCGAAGGTGGTCTTCGTCATGACGAACCAGAGGATGATCGCAGCGATGATGGCCATCACGATGCCCCAGTGGACATCGGAGCAGCCGGTGAGCTTCGCCACCGCGGCCGGCATCTTGATCGACGCACTCGCGAGGATGTTCTTCGATGCCTCGGCGCCCTGATCTGTATGAATCGCCTTCAGGTTCACGACGAAGTTCGACAGATAGAACGCGATCCAGTTAAACATGATATAGGAAAGGACCTCATTGATGCCCTTCTTTACCTTCAGCACGCCGACGATGGCACCCCAGAGCGCACCGGCGAGGGCCGCTGCCAGGAGGCACACGATCGCGTGGATCACCGGCGGCAGCGGACAGAGGATACCGATCACCGCGGCGGCCAGCGAGCCGACCACGTACTGACCCTCGGCACCGATGTTGAAGACGCCGGTACGGAAGGAGAACGCCACCGAAAGTCCGGTGAAGATCAGCGGTGCTGCGTAAACGATACTGTAGGTGAAAAACTTCGGCTTACTGAAGACACCGTTAAAGAGCTTCGCGTAGGCCTCGCCCGGATTGACACCGATCGCCGTAAGGAGGATCGCACCTACGATGAAGCCGATCACGATCGCGATCAGGGTGTACAGCAGGGAGCTGTCTAATATTTTCTTTTTCATTCTGCCTTACCTCCTGCCATCATCAGGCCCAGCTTGTACTCATCCGCCTCTGCGCCCATCATCTCGCCGTCGATCTGACCATCGAAGATAACGTCGATGCGGTCGGAGAGATTCATGATCTCATCGAGCTCGAAGGAAACGAGCAGGATCGCGCGGCCCTTGTTGCGCTGCGCCACGAGGTACTTGTGGACGAACTCGATCGCGCCGACATCGAGGCCTCGCGTCGGGTTGAAAGCAATGAGGAAGTCCTTATCGTTCGTCACTTCGCGGGCGATGATGACCTTCTGCTGGTTACCACCGGAGAGCTGACCTGCGAGACGCTCCTCGCAGCCCACCGGACGGATATCGAAATCACGGATCATGTCGGTCGCGTGCTCGCGGATCACCTTCTTCTGCAGGATGCCGTTCTTCGCATACGGCGCCACAGCGTAGTTCTGGAGCACGAGGTTCTCGGCGACACTGAAGTCGAGCACGAGACCGTGCTTCTGACGGTCCTCCGGAATCGAGGAGATACCCTCGTCGAAGAGCATCTTCGGGGTCTCGTTCGTGACGTCCTTTCCGTTCATGAGGACCTGGCCGCTCGTCGCCTTACCGAGTCCGGTGAGGATCTCGACGAGCTGTGACTGGCCGTTACCGTCGATACCTGCGAGTCCGAGGATCTCACCGGCATGCACCTCGAGATTGAGACCCTTCAGGACCTCGACGCCACGGTAGTCCTTCGCGTGGAGATCCTTTACCTCCACGACGACGCGCCCAGGCTCCATCTCCTTCTTGTCGACCTTGTTGGTGACCTGACGGCCGACCATCATCGCGGCGAGGTCGTCCTCGCTGACATCGGCGACGCGAACGGTGTCGATGTACTTACCACGGCGGATGATCGTACAGTTATCGGACGACTCCTTGATCTCCTTCAGCTTATGGGTGATGATGATGATCGACTTGCCAGCAGCGGTGAGGTTATGGATGATGTCCATAAGCTCGTTGATTTCCTGTGGGGTCAGTGATGCGGTCGGCTCATCGAGGATGAGGAGATCGGCACCACGATAGAGGACCTTCAGGATCTCGACACGCTGCTGCATGCCGACGGAGATATCCTCGACCTTCGCGTCCGGGTCGACCGAGAGGCCGTACTTCTCACTGAGCTCCACGATCTTCTGACGCGCGGTCTTTAAGTCCACGGTCAGTCCCTTTCTCGGCTCTGCGCCGAGCACGATGTTCTCGGTGACGGTAAACGGCTGCACGAGCATGAAGTGCTGGTGCACCATACCGATGCCGAGCGCGATGGCCTTCTCCGGGTTATCGATGGAAACTTCCTTTCCGTTGATGAAGATCTGTCCGGAGGTCGGCCGGTACATGCCGTACAGTACGTTCATGAGCGTCGACTTGCCGGCACCGTTTTCGCCGAGGATCGCGTGGACCTCGCCCTTGTGCACGGTCAGGTTGATGTGGTCGTTCGCGGTGAAGTTTCCGAACTTCTTCACGATGTCCTTCATCTCGATGACGACAGTGCTTACATCCATGTTGCTTTTCATTGCATTGTGTCCCTTCTTTAATGTGTTTCAAGCAGTGTGTCCATGGCGGAACGCCCACCGTTTACTGCTGGTTGACACGGCCGTTCTGTCGGAAAAGCCAGGACAGAGACGGTACTTTCACTCTATTGATACCTTCTAGAATATCATAAATCGCGCGGGTTTTACACTGGTTTGTTTGAGTGCCGCTAAGGGGACCCGGCTTGATTTCACACGGTCTCTACGTATGGCTGCTGGTGCCGGTCCTCCGGGCGTCCCCTGCCTGACTTCATATAATTACGATATCAGTCATCCCTTCAGAGCGGGCGAGGTCGGCGAGGTGCTCGAGCCAGGCGTCAGTCGGCGGGGTGAAGCTGCGGTAGGCTTCGCGGACGCCGAACGGGCGGTACTTGATGATCTTGTAGCGTATGCTCGTCCCCTCGTTTTCCGGCCAATGCTTCTGCCGTGAGAGGTATGGCTGCAGCGCACGGGCGGTGTCGACGATGGTCTTTTCGGTGTCGAAGAGCTCCGGGACGACGACGGTTCGGACTTCGTAGAGCTGGCCGCGGTCGGCGAGAAAGCGCATGTTCCGGAGGACGAGTGCATTATCCACGTCGGTGACGGCACGGTGGTCCGCGGCGTCGTAGGCCTTGATATCGAGCATGACGCCGTCGATCACGGACAGGAGCTCCGCCGGGTCTTCCTCGAAGTCGTAGGTGCCGTTCGAGTCGAGGAGGAAGCCGAGGCCGTCCTGCTTTGCGAGGACCGCGAGGTCGTGGAGGAAGGCCGGGTAGAAGGTGCATTCGCCGCCGGAGACGGTGATGCCGCGGATAAACGGGACGTTTCTCCGTACTTCGGCGTACACCTCTTCCGCGTTCATGTAGCGGATACGCGGGCTCGCGTCGTGCGTACAGGTATGGATGCAGGTGTCGCAGCCGACGCACTTCGCCGGATCGAAGAGGACGAGACCGCGTGGCAGTTTCGTCTCAGCAGTGCACTCTCCTGCGGCCTCGGACGCTGTGGTGGCAGTGGCTCCGGTGCCGGTCGGTGCCGTCGAGGCGGCGTCCGCGCCACCTGATGGAATGGGCCAGCATTGGCCTTCGGCTGAGAGTGTGAGGGCACCGGTCGGGCAGGTCGCGACGCAGTCGCCGCAGCTGATGCAGACGGCGCGAGTCTCCGGGTTGTGGCAGTAGTGACAGTTGAAATTGCAGCCCTGGACGAAGACGGCGGTACGGTTGCCGGGGCCGTCGACGGAGCTGAACGGGATGATTTTGTTAACGGGCACGCGAGCGCCCATCATGCGTGGATCATTTCTCATTTTCTCTCCTAAAAAAGGAACAGGCCTTCGGCCTGTTCCTCGCGATGATTAACGGACTTTTCGCTCCATGATGTGGCAGTTCTGCTTTGCGCCGAGGCCGAGGGCGGTGGTGTCGTGCTTGACGTTCTGGCCCTGCTCGAGCTTCTCGATCTCGGACTTCTTTACGAGGTAACCGGTGACGCGGATGACGTCAGAGTCGCTCGCATAGAAGCTTAAGTAGCGGAGATTCTGCCGGAAGGAGCCCTTGATGATATCGAGGACGTAGTCCGGGTTCTTGTGCACGGTCATGTCGATCGGGAAGATGTCGCCGGTGCCGGACGGGAAGTAGTGGTGGAAGTTCGACAGGATCATGAGCTGATCCACCAGGTTCGCCGGCTCCTCGCCGATCGGGATGCGGGTGCCCGGGGTGACATTCACGTCGGAGGCGATGCCGACCTGCGCGTGCAGGAGGAAGTGGCCGCCGGTCGCTTCACAGTACGGGTTGAAGTGGTGATCGTTGAAGTCCTTGATCACGTCCATGATGCGCACGCCGAGCTTCGTCGCTTCGTTATCACGGCCGAAGCGCCACTCCGGGTGGCCCTCCTTCTCCAGCAGGATGTCGACGGCGTCTGCGAGGCCGACGAGACCGAACATCGCGCTGAAGAGATCGCGGCGGATGAGGCCCTCCTTCGCGAGGAAGTTGTTCTCGAAGAAGCCGGACTCCTCCACGATGAAGCGGATACGCTCGTCCATATAGCGTGCCTGGATGTCCATCACGTACGGGAGCTGGTTCTGCAGGAAGTCCTCGATGTTCTTCGCACGCTTCGCGATGTTGCCGAGGATGAGGCGGACGAGCGTGTAGGAGCCGCCGCCGAACTTGAGGCCGTTGTAGCAGGAAGCGATGACGTACTCCTCACCGAGCTCGGACTTGAACATCGCGTGGTTTCCGAAGGACGGCTTCGCCGAGGCGAGCGCTGCCCTTACGCACTCCAGCGCAAAGTCATCTGGGGTCTCCGCTTCGTCGTACTTCATCGTGATGTTCGGTACGGCATCCCGGGTCGCTTCGATCGCCTTCAGGATGAGACGGCCGGCCTTCGTGTCGCGCGGGCCAATGTTGCCGTGGGAGAAGGAATCGAGGATCGTGCGGTCCATGTTGATGAAGAACAGGGTGATCAGCTTCTGCGCGAGTGCCTCATCCATGTCCTGTACGAACGGGTCGAGGAGCTCATCGAGCTGTCCCACATAGACCGGGAAATTGGTCACGGACGGGACATGACGATAGATGATTTCGAGTGCATTGATCGCCTCGAAGAGGTCCTTCGGCGGCTCAAGGTTCAGGAAACGGGAGCCCTCCTTCATGAACTTCGCGTAGTTCGGGATGATGTAGCGCGGGCGCAGCGGTGCGTGGCCCTCGCTGAGATCGCAGATGCACTGACGGTCGATCGGCTGGTTCAGGAGCTCATCGAGTCCCTCCGGAAGGTTCAGCACCTCCAGCAGGGAATCCGCCTGATTCGCCATCGTCGCCACCTTCTGCTCGTGCGTCAGGGTCGGGGACTTCACGGTCTCCAGCATCGCGTCGCGTGTCTGGTTTACACGCTCCATGGAAATATCTCTCATATCATTACCTCGTATTCTGTATCTTGCCAGCGGACGATCGGATTTTAAAAATCGATAATCATTCGCAGTTTCTCTTTATTCTTATAATATAATAGATGACGCTGAAATTCCATCTCTTTTTATACAAAAACCGGGTGGCGTATGCCACCCGGTTTCGGTTTCATATAGAACGATCGAGGATTAGTCGAGCTCGTAGATGTCGCCGTACTTTGCTTCGAAATCAGCCTTGTTTGCCGGAACGGTGATCTTACCGTCAACGATCTGCTGCTTCACATCCTGAACCTCAGCGAGAACAGCCGGGTCGATGTTGTCTGTGGTCGGAGCGAGATCAACGCCTGCGTCTGCAAGGGTGTAGGTCTTTACGCCCGGCTGAACAGTGCCCTCTACGGTTGCCTTCGCTACATCGTATACAGCGTTATCAACACGCTTCATAGCCGATGTAAGGATGGTCTCCGGAGCGATGGAGGACTGATCGGAGTCAACGCCGATTGCCCAGATGCCGGCTTCCTTACAGCCATCGATGACACCGAGGCCGGTACCACCAGCTGCGTGGAAGATAACGTCTGCGCCCTGTGCAACCATGTTGTTTGCAGCAGTCTTACCAGCAGCGGTATCTGCGAAGGAGTTTGCGTTGTTCTGGAGAACCTTGCAATCCGGGTTTGCATCGACAGCACCGGCAACGTAGCCGTAACCGAACTGGTTCATGAGGTCAGTTGCCATACCAAGAACGATACCTACGGTGTTGGTCTTGGTGGTCTTACCTGCTACATAACCTACGAGGTAGGAAGCCTGTGCCTGCTCGAACATAAGGGAAGTTACGTTGGAAGAATCTGCGAGAGAAGCATCATCTACGATGGCGAACTTCACATCCGGGTTTGCAGCACTCTCATCCTTCAGTGCATCTGCGAGTGCGTAGCCGATGCAGATGATCATGTCGTAATCCTCATCGACATAGGTCTCGATGTTTGGCTTGTAATCTGCGTCGGTGTGGGACTCAAGGTAAGAAGCCTGGAAGCCGAGCTCATCTGCTGCCTTGGAAAGGCCTGCCCATGCGGACTGGTTGAAGGAACCGTCGTTTACACCGCCGACATCGGTTACGATACCGATCTTTACGTCGGAAGCATCCTTGCCGGTAGCCTCTGCGGCTGCTGTGGTCTCAGCGGCTGCTGCCTCTGTCGCTGCCTCAGCTGCGGCTGTAGTCTCTGCAGATGCTGCAGTGGTCTCTGCTGGCTTGCTGGAACCGCAGGCTGCGAGAGAAGCGACCATGGATGCGGCCATAAATGCTGCAATCATTCTCTTTTTCATAAATATAATCCTCCTGTGTATCGGCCCTGGATGGCCGAAAAACATTTCTCCCGTAATGGGAAACACAGAAACATTATAAGTGTTTTACTACCTGTTTACAAGAAGGAATGCCTGTCATAACCGCCCATGTGCCCAAATTTCATTGATTTTTAAGAAAATCGCAAGGGAACGGAGGAATAAGCATCGGCTTATTCCGTAGCGATATCCCACCGGGCTGTGCCCGGTGCCCGCAGGGCTGAGGCTGGCTTTCCTAAGGCCAGCCTCAGGGCGCGAAAAACTCGATGATCTTCTGGATGGCGAGGTCCATGCAGCCTGGGTTGCTGAATGGGTGGTCGGCGTTTTCGACTTCGACGAGTTCGATGACGTTGTCGTCGCTGAACGTCCGAGAGACCTCGATCGGGGCCATCTCGTCCTTCGTGCCGTGGATCATGAGGATGGACTCGGCGTAGTCCATGAAGTCGCAGCTGCTGACGTCGTGGGCCCGGAGATCGTCGAAGAAGTCTTCGGTGAGTTTGATCTTCCGGTCGAAGCCGCGGAGGATCTCCTTGCCCTTCCGGAGCTTGTCCCAGTCTTCCGGGGTGACGCCGGCGGCGATGGAGTCGTACATCTTAATCGCCGGGCAGCGGAAGGCGATGCGTTTGAACGGATTGTCGCCGTTTTCCGTAAGGTAGTGGTGCTCGCTCTGCCCGTCACTGCCGTGCTTCGCGGTAGAGCTGGCGGATGCTGCGTGGTGGTCGTCTGCATTGGCCGCGGCACGGTACTGCTGCTCCGCGAGGTAGCGGAGGGTGATGTAGGCGCCGAAGCTCGAGGAGTAGTTGTAGACATCCTCGGCGTGCATGGTCTCCTGCACGTAGCGGGTGACGAGGTCGAGGTAGGTGCAGCACTCGTCGAGGATCAGCTTGTTGCGGGCGTCTTTTCCGTGGCACGGCCAGTCGAAGCAGACGACGCCGTAGCCGTGATACTTCGTGGTGAGGCGCTCGGCGAACTTCTCGATGGCCTTGTTGTCCTTGTTGCCGCCGAAGCCGTAGGTCGCAACGACGATGTGCGGCAGGTTGTGAAGGTCCTTATTATAGTAGAGCTTGCAGCGGATGCTGAAGCCCGATTCATTGATGTCGAAATACTTTTCCATTATTTATGGCTCCATCTTTTAAAGAAGTAAATGGTTTCGAGGATGCAGCAGGTGGTCCAGCCGACCGGGTAGCCGAAGCCGACGGTGGCCGGGGTGTTCGCGATGAAGCGGGTCATGAAGAAGAGGTAGGTCTGACGGACGGCGACGAAGCTGAGCAGCATGATGACCATCGGGCCGGTGGAGTCGCCGCGGCCGCGGAGGGCGCCGGCGAGGACATGGTTCACGCTGTTAAACAGGAGGAAGAACACGTTCTGGCGGAGGAAGAGCGTTCCGAAGCGGATGACCTCCGGGTCCGGGGTGAAGAGTCCGACGGCTGGCGGGGCGAAGATCCAGAGGGCGACCGCGAGGCCGAAGTTCAGCATGAGGGTCATCACCACCGACGTCACGGTGCCTTCATTGGCCCGCTTCACCTTCTGGGCACCGATGTTCTGTGAGACGAAGGTCGTCGAGGCCATGGCCATGCTCTGAATGAAAAGCATGATGAAGGCGTCGAGCTTGTTGTAGCTCGTCCAGCCGGCCATGCAGGCCGAACCGAAGTTGTTGATGTAGGACTGGACGAAGACGTTCGAGAACGCGGTGATGACGGACTGGATGCCCGCCGGGAGGCCGACCGCCAGGATCTGCCGGAGCATCTGCGGATCGATGTGGCAGTCGTGGAGGGTCAGGCGGTAGACGTCCTTCGTGCGGAGCAGAAGGAGCAGCGTGAGCACCGCCGAAATGAACTGCGAGATGATCGTCGCGAGGGCCACACCGAAGATGCCGAGGTGGAACTGGAGCACGAACAGGAGGTCGAGGACAATGTTCAGGACGGAGGTCAGTACCAGGAAGTACAGTGGGCGGCGCGTGTCACCGACCGCACGCAGGATACCGGAGCCGATGTTGTAGATGAGGAGGCCGGCGATGCCCGCGAAGTAGGTTCGGAGGTAGATGCTGGCGTCCGCCATGACGTCGTCCGGGGTCGCCATGAAGTTCAGCATGAACGGTACGCCGAGGATGCCGACGATGGTGAAAAGTACGCAACAGACGAAGGTGGTGGCCATGGTGGTCTCGATGGAATCGTGGAGGCGCTCCATGTTTTTCGCGCCGAAATAGCGGCCGATGATGACACCGGCACCGATGGAGAAGCCGTTGAAGAAAAACACCGCCATGTTGACGATCATCGTGGTCGCGCCGACCGCCGCGAGGGCCTCGGTGCTGACGTAGTTGCCGACGACGATGGAGTCGACGGTGTTGTACAGCATCTGGAAGATGTTGCCGAACATCAGTGGCAGCGCGAAGAGCATGATCTCCTTCGCGATGTTGCCCGTCGTCATGTCACGGGTGGTGGTTTTCTTTTTGATAGCGGTACTCTGCTCCATAAATCTCTCCATATATTCAGGTAAACATCCCGCCACGCGCGTCCGAGTGCTCAGGCATCATCTGCGACCACTGCAGATGATGTCCTGCATGCGCAGGGGCTATGTCTGTTCCAACATAAAAGTATGCATATCTATATCGCTATAGATATGCATACCTTCACTTTACAACTTATTTACATTATAGCACGATTCGCCGGGCGTTCCATACTTTTTACAGCTCTTCCGAGAGCTTCAGCGGATCGTTCTCCGACATGCACTCGCGGAGGGCGCGGATCATGCCGTCCTCGTCGACCGGCTTCGCGAGGTGGCGGTTCATGCCGGCAAGACGGCCGTTGATGATGTCGTCGGCGAAGGCATTGGCCGACATCGCGATGATCGGAATCACATGCGCGTCGCGCCGCTTCATGGCCCGGATCGCGCGGGTCGCGTCGAGGCCGTTCATGCGCGGCATCATGATGTCCATGTAGATCGCGCCGAAGTAGCCCGGAGCGGAGTTCCCGAAGATCTCCACCGCCTCCTGGCCGTCCACCGCCGGCGTCACCTCGATGCCGTGGTTCTCGAGCATGAAGGTCGCGATGTCGCGGTTCAGCTCGTTGTCCTCGACCACCAGCGCACGGATGCCCTCAACCGAAATCTCGTCGAAGTTCTGTCCCGTCGCATGGATCGTGCTCTTCTCACCGATGCCGAACGGCAGCTCGATCATCAGCTTCGTGCCGACGCCGAGCGTGCTTTCGATCTTCATCTGACCGCCCATGCGCTCGACGAGCTGCTTCGTGATCGCGAGTCCGAGGCCGGCGCCCTGGTACTGCGTCCGGCTCGTCTCCGCCTCCTGCGTGAACGCCATGCCGACGCGATGGAGTGTCTCCTCGCTCATGCCGCAGCCCTGGTCCTGGCAGTAGAATCGGAACATCGTCTTCTGCGGCGCGGCTGCCTGGGGCAGCTCCTCGCCCCAGACGTGGATCGTCGTGCCTGGCTCGCTGAACTTGATGGCATTATCCGTGATGTTCGTGAGGATGCGGCTGAGGTAGACCGGATTGCCGCGGAGGGCTGTGTGCCGGATATCATCCCGGCCCCAGTCGATCTGATAATGCACGCCCTTCTGCTCTGCCTTCCGCTGGGCATTCCGGTTGATCTCCAGGAGCGTCTCCACGATATCGAAGTCGAGCTCCCGCTCCTCGAGCGCACCGCTCGCGAGCTTGTTCATATCGAGGATGTCGTTCACGAGCGACACGAGGTACTGGAGCGTCTCCCGCTCCCGTGTACGGATCTTCGTCAGCATCTCGAGGTCCTCCGGATACTGGCAGGCGAGGTTCACGAGTCCGATGACGCCGTTCAGCGGGGTCCGGATGTCGTGGCTCATGTTCGACAGGAAGCGGGCCTTCATCTCGCCTTCCCGCTTCGCAGCTTCCGCCTGGTAGACGAGGTTGAGCTCCCGGCGCTTCACATCACTGATGCTGCGCACGGTCGCCAGCACATTGGTGACGCGTCCCGCTTCGTCCCGCTTCTTTACCATGAAGGAAAGGCGATGCCAGCTGCCGTCCACCATCTGGTACTCGGTGTCGAGGATCTCTTCATCCTGCATGCGCTCCGCAAGCGTCGAGAGGTCCATGAACTTCTTCACCGCTTCGCGGTACGCCGGCGCCACCAGTGTGTCACATATCTTCCGAAGACCCACCGATGCGCATTTCTCACCCCGCGTGATTTTCGCACTCTCGCTATGATCCGTTATCTCCTCCACGGTATCCTGCACGAGGTCGATCCGTACGATGGTCGTGTAGGCCTTCGCAATCGCCGAGATGATCTCATAACGAAGCTGCGCCTCATCGAGCGCCGTCTTCAGTTTCTTCTGAACTGCGGTCTCCCGCTCCATGATCGGGTCAATGCAGCGGAAGCCGATCAGCGCGTACATCTGTCCCTGCGCGTCATACGTCCGGACGATCTGCGCCTCGAAGAAGCGCTGCCCGGACGGTGTCGGCATGCTCTCGTAGTGCCCGGTCACACGCGGCTGCTCCGACAGCATCTTCCGGATATTCTCCACACGAAGCCAGGAGCGGAGCGCTTCCCGCGCTTCCGGATAGAGATAGGCCTCCACATAGTGATCCGTAAATTCATCGTAACTGGCGTAATCCTGGCCCATCAGACGGCTCGCATTGGTGCCGGATGCGAGATGCAGAACATTGAACGCCCCGGTGTCGACATTGACCTGATATACAGCGGTGTAGTCGATACAGAGCTGGTCCAGCACCTTCTTCTCATCCGCGAGCTGCTGGTACATCTCCTGCAGCTGCTGGTTCTGGCGCTCCTTCTCGATGATCTCCTGCTGGATGTTATAGAGAATGCACATGCAGTAGCCGGTCTTTCCGGTCGGCAGCGCCTCGATCCGGAGGTAGGTGCCGGTCCGCTGCGATACGACATCGAACGCCTGGTAGCTGTCCTCGTATGCTGCCCGGTAGTAGTACGGCAGCCACTCGCGGCTGCTGTTCGGATGCAGCTCGAAGTAGCTCTTCCCGCGGATCTCCTCCGGCGTCGTGCCCTCTGCCCGCGCCAGCGCAGGATTACAGTAGTCGAAGCACCAGTCGTACGGCGCCCCGTCCTCGTTCAGCAGCACATGGATCACACAGATCCCGTGGGGACTGCGGTCGTTGATGTCTATATTCCAGAGCTGACGCTCATCTGTCGTTTCTGCTCGCTTATTTTCCATCGTGGTTTCCTCTGCTCTGGTGAATTCTACGGTTCTGATGCCGGTGCATCTTGCGGTGATGCACCCACCTGCGGCTCATCCAGAAGACGGTGAACCGCATCACGAAGTCTCATATGTAGATTTTAAAATACAGAGAAATGCGTGTCAAACATGTATGGGAATTTAAGAATATAGACAGAATTACAAATTTCAGAAGTTTTTTACGAGCGTGGGCGGTGCCGCGCGAAAATACGATTCGATTTCCAGTAAATCATCGCGCGCGGCCCGGAAATTTTCATGAACGATCCGGCCGAAATACATGGAAATCAAGGACACTATCCAATAATGGGCGGATTCTGAAATCGTGGATAGTTTGCGTATCTTTTATCACTTTTGCGCGCGGAGCGGAAATATCCACGATTTCAAAAAAGGCCACTTATTGGATAGTTTGCAGTCGCCGCCGACTTTTCCAGCCCCAAAACATCTCCAGTATCTTCAAAATCGAAGCAGATTCGATATGACTGGACACGCGATGCGTTTTTCGAAAATCGTGTATATGGATTTCCGGGCTGAAATCGAAAATCGACAGGTAAACTAGACACGGAGGTTCTCATTCTGAAATCGTGTATATTAAATCGACGATTGACAGCGAAAATCAGCGTCTGATCTTGATTTTTATAGACACGATTTCTAGAAAAGTTCCTCCGTGTATAGTTTTTCACCAGAATCCGGTTTCAGAGCGCGATTTTCATAGACACGATTTCTGAAAAAGTCCCTCCGTGTATAGTTGCTCTCCCGCATCCGGTTTCGAGCGAAAAATCCGCAGTATTTCGCACATATGAACTTAAATCTGATATGATATAAGTAGATTTTACAATTGTACGTGAGGGGTGCCAATGCAGGCACCGGGAGGTCTTCATGCTTCCGGGCGCGGACCTCAACAGAATAGTGTGCCATACAGGCACCGGGAGGTGACGGATGAGAAAAAGAGACATTGCCTTCGGGCTGGGGCTTATGATGATGGCGATTTCACTGTCGGCATGTTCAGGATCGGAGAAGAATCCGACCGCGACGGAAGGGCCGACGGCAGTCGAGGCAACGGATGCGGCGGGGAAGACCCCGGGCGCAGATGAGGATGCGCCGAAAAACGGGCAGGATGCAGCGGGCGACAGCACGGGAAAGACCCCGGGCAGCGGGAACGATGCTTCCGGAAACGGGCAGGATGCGTCGGGTGACACCACTGGAAAACAGGACGGTACTTCGGTCCAGGGTTCGGATGAGCAGGGCGTGCAGCACATTCCGCTCACGGTAGCGGAGTACAGTCTGTCGGCGACGAAGCCGGACAGCTATGCGACGATGGCGCAGTGCGACTACTTCACCCTCGAGCTGGATGCAGAGACGGCGAAGCAGTATCCGGCGCTCCAGCGCGCCCTCGTGCAGGAGGCGAAGGACGAAACCGCCCATGCACAGAAGTCGATCGCGGAGCTCTCCACAGAGTACCAGGAGCTGACCGCCGACTGGAGCGAGTACGAGGGCTATATGACGGAGACCGTGAAGCCGCATGTGATGCGCGCGGATTCCCGGATCGTGAGCGTACTCTGCAACTTCGAGGATTATCACGGCGGCGCGCACGGTTACTACTACAGCTATGGGCTGAACTATGATGTAGCGAGTGGCCGGGAGCTGAAGCTCTCCGATGTCGTGTCGAAGAAGGACAAATTCATCGAGCTCGTGCGTGACAAGTTCGAAGAGAAGTACGCGAACGACTCGTACATGCTGACGAACGCGGGCGAGTACCTCACGACCCTCGGGGACGAGGAGTATGCGAGCACGCCATGGATCATGGATACCGAAAGCATTACCCTTTTCTTCGCGCCGTACGTCCTCGGCACCTACGCGGATGGTGCGCAGGAAGTCAGCATTTACTTCGACGAGGCGCCGGAGCTCTTCACCGCGAAGTACCTCGACGCCTGCGCGGAGTACGTCATTCCGCTGCTTCCGGCCCGTTCGTATGAGGCCAATGCAGGCGGCGGGAAGCGTGTGGCGGTCGACGTGGACTTCGACTACAACGACGAGTACGGGAGCTACGCCCGGGAATACGTGATCGGCAACACCCGCATCCGCCCGGAGGGCTACAGCTACTCTTCCGACAGCTATATCGTGGTTGCCGGTGGAAAGCACTACCTCTATACCTTCTCGTCTGCCGAGAATGACTATTCGATGCTGGAGGTCGTGGATGTGGACACGAAGAGCCTCGATGAAAGCCGCACTGAAAATGCAGGCCTGGGTGGTGTGGACTATACCTGGAACGAGGGCGATGACTATGATGAGAGCTGCCTCCGTGGACCGGCATTCACCGATCCTTCAGACATCTCGCTTTCACGTCGTCTCGAAGTCCTCGGAACGACGAACGGCTATCGCTCCTGCCATGTCGGTGCCGATGGTTATCCGGCAGCGAATGACGAGCTCTATACGATTTTAACCAGCTTCGCCATCCGCGCGAAAAAGGATCTGAAGCTCGACGTCGTCGACGCGAGCGGAAAGAAGACCGGCACGAAGACCGTTCCGGCCGGTACTTACCTCTTCGATATGCGTACCGATGGCGAGAGCTTCGTGGATCTCCAGACGATCGACGCATCGGCCCTCGGAATCAATGACGAAAGCGAGTGGAAGTACTTCCAGATCGCGGATCGCAGTACCGACCACATCGACCTCACGAAGCCGATCTACCGCGTCCATATCGATCACTCCGACGGCTGGCCGTACCACGTAAACGGCGTCGAAGAAGACAGCCTCTTCGAAGGCATCATGTACGCAGGATAATTTTTACGCCAGATATTATAAACGCCGCGGACGGAGCTCTTTCTCCGGCCGCGGCGTTTTGATTATCCAGAACCTGCCGATATTTCTGTTCCGTGCTCAAACACGAAAAAACAGCCGGGGAATGATCCCCGGCTGCGCTGTTATGTAAATCCTTTTTACTTTATCAGATGTAATACTCCATCGGGTAGGTGAGGTATGCGTTCGGGTCGAACTGGTCGACGGTGACGTAGCCTGCCGGTGCGTTCAGGAGCTGCGGGAGGCGGTTTACGATGGTCGCGCAGGTGTGCTCGACGGTCGCCGGCTTCACTACGTGGAACTCGGTATCCGGCTCGCCGGAGATCTTCCAGTCACACATATCGCCGTCGTCCGGTCCGTAAACCTTACCGATGGTCTCCTCCTCGACGATGATGCCCTGCATAGTCTCGATCGTTACGACCGCAGACATACCGATGCACTTCCCGGCCTCGATGGTTTTGCCGAGGGTCTCGGAATAGAGGTCGTGATCGATGATGTACGGTACATGCTTCTGCGTGATTGACTTGATGGTCAGGCCGAGCTTATTGCAGATGGCCTCACTCGCATTCCATGCGTAGGACGGCTCAAATGCTTCCGGATGCGCGATCTGCGCCTCGAACTCTTCCTTCGTGAGATCACAGCCGTGTGCCTTCGCGAGTGCGAGTCCGTACTCGTCGACGTTGTAGCTGTATGCGCCCTTGATCTTCGTGATCTTATGCATGCCACCTGCGACCAGGCCGACGATATTGATCCAGAAGATGTCCTGCATGCCGCTGCCCGCGATGGTGCAGCCGGTCTCCTTCGCCAGCGCATCGAGCTTATTGATCTGCGCTGCTGCCGTGGTCCACGGATAAATCGCTTCCTCACAGGTGGTGATGACATTGATGCCACGTGCCACGCACTTCTCTACATGATCATAGATGTCGTTGATGAAGCTGAACAGCGTCACGATCGCCACATCTGCATCGCACTCGTCGAGCACCTTATCCGCATCGTTCGAGATGAGGATACCGGTCTTCAGACCGAGCCCTGCGAAATCACCGATGTCCATGCCGACCACTGCCGGATTCACATCGATCGCACCTACGATCTGTGCGCCATGCTCATACAGATAGCGGATGATGTACTTCGCCATCTTACCACAGCCATACTGAACGACCTTAATCTTCTCCATATCTTCCTCCTTTGCAGACCCTGTGGGTCTCATCAAACACGAACTTTTCTGATAGCTCCACTATAAGGTCTGCGGTCGGAAGAGAGTCAAGCGCTTTTGTCTGTTAATTATCAAACGAAGCGCACCGGCACCTGGAGGCGCATGAACATGCTGCGCTTCTCGCTGTCGAAGACGTTGAACTCAGTGATGATCTCGCAGATGTAGTCGCCGTCGAGGATCCAGCCCTGCGCGCGGCAGTGGTCGCGGAGCTTCAGGGCGTACGCGATCTCCTCGTCGAAGGAGTCGAGGTAGATGCAGGCGAACATGCCGCTGTCGAGAACCTTCACGCCCGGCACGATGTCCCGGTCCTTGTGATCCACGAAGACGAAGCTCTCCTCCGGGATGAAGCGCCCCGCCTCGAAGTTCGCCCCCGTGATCGTGGTGCCGACGTTGTACGAGTGGACGTGGAGGAAGCCCTTCTTCACGAGTTCCTGCCGCAGCCCCATCAGCTCCTCCTCGAAGGAATCCGCGTCCATCTCGTAGAAGTTGTGGCGGCACGGGCGGCCGTAGGTGTAGCGACGATCGATGTACTCGAGCGACACCGTGCCGTTCGTCGGCGACTTCCGGTATTTCTCAATCGACGCAATCGCGCGCTCCACCGCCGCGTGTCGCGACTTGAGCTCCCGCATCTGCTCGTGGAGCTGCTCGTTCTTCTTCACCAGCAGCGTCTCGATCAGCGTGATGTCCTCCTTCTCGAGGATATCCTGAATCTCGGACAGACTCATCCCGAGCTCCTTCATGTACGCGATCATGTCGAGCCGCGCGTTCTGCGTGATGTCGTAGTAGCGGTAGCCCGTCTTCGGATCCGTCCGCCGCGGCTTCAGCAGATTCATCTCATCGTAGAGCCGCAGCGTCGCCACCGTGATGCCATTCATCTCCGCCATCCGCCCGATGCTCACCAAGTTATTCATGTGTCACCTCCACCTGCTTCCGCCAATGTCTCCGACGTGACCTCATCACGCCGCCTCCGGTTTCGACCCCGGCGCTCTCCTGAAACTCTGTTCCAGGATGAGAGTTTCTGCCAGTATTCACCACCAGCTTAGCATGCTTTCGCAGAAAGTGTATGAAAAATCGCTATTTCTGAAATTTAATATATGTCCTGGCGTAGATTTCTCAAATCGACAGAAATAATATAGTTCGACCAGAGGCGTCCCGCCGCCAATCAGTTAATCATCTCGAGAAACGCGGTGAGTGCGCGCGACAGGTAGCGGTTCCGCTTATAGTAGAAGCTGATCTGGCGGATGGAGTCGCGGTTTTCGAGCTTATAAAAGAGGAGGTTTTTCGCCTTCGGGACGTTCTGGATCAGCGAGTCGCCGACGAAGGCGATGCCCATGCCGTAGCAGGCGAGGTTGTACGCGGTGATCTGCTGATCGAGCTCGAGGCGGATCTTCGGGCTGAAGTGGTTCTCGCGGCAGATCGTCATGGCGCGCTCGCGCGTGTCGTTCCGCTCGTGCAGCAGCAGGAAGGGATCGTCGCGGAAGACGTGCATCGGCACCGGGGTCCGCTCCGGCGAGAGGTGATGTCCGGCCTTCACGTCGGCTGCGGTCAATGCATAAGGCACGACTTCCATGTTCGACGCGAACTCCACCGGCACCGCCATGAGGAGATGGTCCTCCTGAATCACCTTCCGGTCGAAGACCAGCGAGTCGAGCTCACTGTTGTCGAGAAGCAGGTCGAGGGTACCCGCCGACAGCTTCTCCGTCAGCTCACTCGTCGAGCCCTCGACGAGGGTGATATGAATCGACGGGTAGCTCGCCGTGAAGCGGCTGAGGATCGGCGGCAGTACATAGGAGACGAAGAAGTTCGTGCCACCGATGGTGAGCGCGCCATGCCGGAGCGCCGTGAGGTCACTCACATAACTCTCGAAGCTGTTCTCCGCATCCATGATGCGCTCCACCGCGCGAATGTACTCCTGCCCGACCTCGGTGAGATGAATCGGGTTCGTGCTCCGGTCGAAAATCGGCGCACCGATCCGCTCCTCCTCCTTTTTCACCGCCGCACTGAGCGACGGCTGGCTGATAAAGAGCTTCTGCGCCGCACGCGAAAAGCTCATCTCCTTATACACCTCATAGATATAGCGCATCGACTGGAACATAGATCCTCCCCTGCCTGCCCGCCCGGCACCACCGCACCCCAGGCGGACGACGAACTGCCCGGCCGATGGCATTGGCCTGCCTCCCCGCCGAGTTATAGCCTGCAGACTATAAGACAGTTCATTATATAAGTATTTGAAAATAACATAGCACGTCGCTATAGTGAAGACAAGAAGATAAGTCGCAGATGCGCCTCCTTTCAAGCGTCGAAACCAGCAGCTGCGACACATGATAAGCCATCAGAACATCACCGAATCGGTCGCGGATATGCCGATTCCAACATCAGTCAAGGAGGGTTTCAACATGGCAGCTGTAAATTCAAATTTCCGTTCCGAACACGATTCCATCGGTGATCGCACCGTCCCAAAGGACGCGTACTATGGCGTCCAGTCACTTCGTGCTTCCGAGAACTTCCACATCACCGGACTGAAGATGCATCCGGAGATCATCAACTCCATCGCGGAAATCAAGAAGGCCTCCGCCATCACAAACCTCGAGATCGGTCTCCTCGATAAGAAGGTCGCGGACGCCATCGTGCAGGCCTGTGATGAGATCGTCGCCGGCGAGTTCCACGACGCCTTCATCGTCGATGCAATCCAGGGCGGCGCGGGCACGAGCCTCAACATGAACGCGAACGAGGTCATCGCGAACCGTGCGATCGAGATCCTCGGTGGCGAAAAGGGCGACTACTCCCTCGTGAATCCGAACGACCACGTAAACTGCGGTCAGTCCACGAACGACGTCTTCCCATCCGCCGGCAAAATCGCCGTGCTCAAGCTCCTCATCAAGGCACAGATCCAGCTGCAGCGACTCTATAAGGCCCTCTCGGATAAGGCCGAGGAGTTCGATGACGTCCTGAAGATGGGCCGCACCCAGCTGCAGGACGCAGTCCCGATCCGTCTCGGACAGGAGTTCCGGGCCTACAGTGAGGCCATACGTCGAGACATTGCCCGCCTGGAGCATGCGCAGGATGAGATGCGCTGCCTGAACATGGGCGGCACCGCCGTCGGCACGGGTATCAATGCGGACGAGATGTACCTCCGCCGTATCGTGCCGAACCTCTCCATGGTCACCGGCCTCCAGCTCGTGCAGGCCTTCAACCTCGTGGACGCCACCCAGAACCTCGACGGCTTCGTCGCGGTCTCCGGTGCCGTCAAGACCTGCGCCGTCAACCTCTCGAAGATGTGTAACGACCTGCGTCTCATGTCCTCCGGCCCGCGCTGCGGCTTCAACGAGATCAACCTCCCGGCGAAGCAGAACGGCTCCTCGATCATGCCGGGCAAGGTGAATCCGGTCATCCCGGAGGTCGTGAATCAGGTCGCCTTCAACATCATGGGCAACGACTTCACCATCACCATGGCGGCCGAGGGCGGTCAGCTCGAGCTCAATGCCTTCGAGCCGATCATCTTCTGGAACCTCACCCATGAAGTGGAGTTCCTTACGTACGCGGTCAATACATTGACCGACAACTGCATCGTCGGCATCACCGCAAACCGCGAGCGCTGCCAGAGCTACGTCGACCACTCCGTCGGCATCATCACCGCCCTGACCCCGCACATCGGCTACGAGCACGCCGCCGACATCGCGAAGGAAGCGATCCGCACCGGCGCCTCCGTGAAGGACCTCATCCTCCAGAAGGGCATCCTCACCCAGGAGAACATCGATAAGATCCTCGACACCCACGCCATGACGAGCCCGGGCATCTCCGCAAGAGAACTGCTGGAGTAAGCGCAGAACACACGATTCCCCCTGTTCACACCGAACAGGGGGATTTTTCACGGAAAGTTTATGGGGTCTGACCCCCTTACGAAATTCTTAAGTTTCGCTGCGTTTCCTCGACTTTGCGTACCGTGGTCATCAGTGCTTCCGTGCTTTCGTCATACCCGATTTTAAACAGTGCTTCATAGAGGAGTGGGTACACGTCGGTTTCTTCATCCTGCTGCGCAGGTGCGTGAGCGATATGCGATGCTATTTCGCGGAGATCGGCGAGGATGCGAAGCTTGAGCGCGCGGACCTCTTCTTCAGCGGTCCATAGCGCCTGCATATCATAGTCGGCGGTTCTGCCGCATGGCGCTGTGCATGAGCTGCAGCCGGGCGCGAGGCGTTCTTTTTCTGCTCTGACTTTTCTGATCAGCGCTTCGATCGTGGCATCGTCTGGGTAGGCATCGTGTACGAGGGTGGCATCGCTGATGCAAGCATCGAGCGCGGTAGCCATTAGCCCTTCCGTCATGATCGTCCATGTTTCAGCGTAAGCGAGCGCCGGATCATCGATGGCTCTCGCGAGGCCAATCAGCGCACCGGTCAGTTCGTCCTGTAAGCGGACGGTCGCAGCCTTTTTTGTATCGACACAGACGTCTTCTGCGGAGTTGGTGCCTCCAGCGATCTGCACATGCTGAACCTGAAGCATTTCTTTATCTGTCATTCTGTACCTCGCTCAGTCCAGGCTTCTGCCATCGATGTTGAACCTGAAACATTTCTCTATCTGTCATACTCCCCCCCGCTCAGTCCAGGATCTTTCCGTCGATGCTGATCGTGACCACCTGCCATGGGATGAACTTTCCACTGGCCTGCAGTGCCTTCTTCGCGGCTATTTCGAGACCGCCGCAGCATGGCACCTCCATACGGACGATGGTGACGCTCTGGATGTCGTTGTTTCGGATGATCTCTGTCAGCTTCTCGCTGTAATCGACATCATCGAGCTTCGGGCAGCCCACCAGTGCGACCCTGCCGCGGATGAATTCCTGGTGAAAGTCTGCGTAGGCATACGCGGTACAGTCGGCAGCGATCAGCAGCTTCGCGCCATCGAAGTACGGTGCATTTATCGGCGCGAGCTTGATCTGTACCGGCCAGTTGCGTAGCTGGGATCCGGCATTCATACGGGCAGTAGCTGGCGCTTCCGCTTCCTCCGCAGGCTGCATCATGCGGACTCTGGAGCCCGGGCAGCCGCCCTCGTGCATGTGCTTCATCTTTTCCTGCAGCTCCTTTTTCTTCTTGTTTTCCTGCACGGCCGCCTCATCGTACGCCGCGGCCTCCCGCTCCTCGAAGCTGATTGCGCCCGTCGGACAGGTCGGCAGACAGTCGCCCATGCCGTCACAGTAATCGTCCCTCAGGAGCTTCGCCTTTCCATCCACGATGCCGATCGCGCCCTCATGGCAGGCGCTGGCACAGATCCCACAGCCGTTGCATCTATCCTCATCGATATGAATAAGCTTTCGTATCATCTCGTCATCCTCCGTCTTATCTAAACCAGATTTTCTTCATCCCGATGGAGACATTGGCCTAGCATCGAAGATGATTTTGCGTTTGTAGCCCGATCATAGTATATTTAAGCGGAATTGTATGTTTGATTTCAAACAAATCGGAGGGGCAATGCAGAAATATTTACCGATATTACGGAGCTGTCCGTTTTTTAATGGCATGCGGGATGAGGAGATTCTGTCGATTCTTCACTGCGTGCAGGCTTCTACGGTCACCCGGCCACGGGGCGCGTACATCCTGCGCGCGGGCGACACGACCGAGGTCATGGGCCTCGTGCTGTCCGGTTCGGTGCTCATCCTTCAGGAGGACCTCTGGGGGCACCGGAATATCCTCTCGAAGTGCACGGCGGGCGACTTTTTCGGGGAGCCCTATGCGGCGACCTCCGGCGCGGTACTGAACGTCAATGCTGTCGCCGAGGACGATTGTGAGCTTCTCTTTCTGAATGTGAAGCGCCTGCTGATGAGCTGCCCGACCGCCTGCGGCCATCACCAGAAGCTGATTCGAAATCTGGTCAGCGTGCTGGCGAACCGGCTGCTGGTCTTCAACGATAAGATCACGCACGTCAGCAAGCGCTCCACCCGAGAGAAGCTTCTGTCGTACCTTTCCACCGAATCCCTCCGACAGGCCTCGCTTTCCTTTGACATCCCCTTCGACCGGCAGCAGCTCGCCGACTATCTCTGCGTGGACCGCGCCGCCATGTCTGTGGAACTCTCGAAGCTGCAGAAGGAAGGCATCCTGAAAACGAAACGCCGGCACTTCGAGCTGATCGTCGACAGTGCATCTTAACGCCCCTGTCTTTCCTATCGTCCCATCGCCGATTTGTATTTTACCTCCGCCTGAAAACATGGTAAGTTTGTAGTAGATAAACCATGTTCGTGAATGTAAGAGTGCGCGGCGATCAGCACGTGATTTCCAGCCTTAAAACTGCGACCCGGCAAGTGGTCGATCCGCTATGACCGGTCATGCTGACCATACAAGCGTACGCTCAGAAAGGAGGCTTTTATGAAACGAAAGATGAAGTTTTTTGCGGCGCTGCTCGCCTGCGCGATGACGATCAGTCCGATCGCGGCGATGGCGGGACAGTGGGTGCCGATGGGCTCAGACTGGGCCTACATGACCGATGACGGCGACTTCGCGAAGAACTGCTGGCTCTGGCTCGATGAGAACCACGACCAGAAGGCGGAGCTCTATCACTTCGATGCGAGCGGCCTGATGTCGAAGCAGACCATGCTCACCCTGAACGGGGATGGCGAGACCCTGTGCATCAATATCGACGAGAACGGTATCGCAAACTTCTACGCGTACTGCGCCGGCGCATCCTGGTACACGAGTGACATGATCTACCCGGTACTCATGCCGGCGTATGCGATCCACATGGCGAACGGCCAGTACTGCTACTACCTGCCGGACGGCGTTCTGTACTACAACTTCGCCGAAGTGAAGGACTCGTACATCAGTGAACTGACCGATTACGGCCCATGCTATGCAGCGGATGCCTTCATCCCGATCTATCACCAGGGCAGTACCCCAGGCGTCTGGGAGCCGATGGAGTGCGGCATCATCACGAACGCCCGCTTCGCGAAGAACTGCCTCGTAACCGTAAGCTATTATGTCGGCGCAGGCGACAACTACGACGACGTGATGTCGATCTCCGACTTCCTCGCCCGCCATATCGACTACAACTATATGAGCGTAAGCGCGACGGATGCCAACGGCTATGTCACCGCCTGCACCATGATGGCGGTAGAATAATCCGCGGTACACCGGCCTGTCCACGGCGACACACCGTCATCCCCCGGACGGCCGGCTCAGCCGACTCCCCAGCGAAATTTCACAGAGTCGACGAATCCCCCTGTTCACACCCGAACAGGGGGATTTTCACTGCCACCATCTCTATAGAGGCCAATGCCTCCGCCCTCTGCATCGTCACACCGCAGACCAAAATGCCTCCGCTGCTTCCTCAGTCAAAAACGGTACTCCACTGATCTCCGGCTACTGCATCGAAGCACATGTGGATCTGCTCCTCGCAGCACTTCTCCTCTGCCAGAACCGGAAGCTCCTCTTCGGAAAAATACCGGCTTTCCGACGTCTCGATGTTTTCCATGAATTCACCGCCCAGCACTTCACACAGATAGAAGATTTTCACCACGCCATACGCATACGGCGGTCGATTGTGCTTATCCCTGTCCTGAACAGCGATCAACATCTTCACGCGCACATCCAGACCGGCCTCCTCCTTCGCCCACTCTACGATCTGATCCTTTTTCTTCGTCGCTTCTGAAAGCTCGCAATAATCCATCGCTTATCTCTTTCCTTAAATTCGCTTCTGATATTTATACCCAAACCTGACCCGGGTCAAATCTAAGTATAAATCCGTCCTGGGCCAATGCCTCCGCCCTCTGCGCTGTCATGTCGCAGAACAGGCCTGCATAAAGTGCAGACTGTTCCGCCCGCTTCCACAGCCGGCATCCAGCACCGCTGCACCCGGCGCGAAGTGCAACAGGATTTTCACTCAAACATTCCAGACGCCGCAATCTTTTTCACCGCCTCAATTGCCACATCATAGCTTACATCCTCTTCCAGGATACGGGCAGTGATGGTTTCATAATCCTCTTTATAAATTTCATTCTCTATCAGAAAATTCAACATCTCAGGTACGTTCACATCCGGCTGTGCAGATGGACAGATATTCGTCATCGCTCTCCCGCTCCGTACCTCTTTTACGAGTTCTTTAAACCCTTCCGTCTGTGGAACAATCTGAAGCAACTTATAAATATCATAAATGTGGCGTGAATGCTTTTTAACCCGATCCTGCATATAGTAATCACAAACAGCAAAAACCTTATCTGCCAAAGTGCGATCAAGCCCCTGCACCTTCATTTCAAAAGGATTCAGGCGAAATTTTTCAAGCTCTTCTGGTGCTTCTTCCGCCATCATGTCTCCAATATAGCTATGTACTGGCAGAACAACCGCTGGAAAAGACACTTCAGCAAATGAAGTTTCCATCAGCACCGCAGTCAGGACAGCATCATCGGGCTCTGAAAGTACAGATTGATACTCCAGAATATAACGGTTGTAGCTTCTCCTGCTGCGCGTATCATCAATGTTCGGGATGGACAGTCCTAACAGCTTCGCAATCGCCTTAATGGATTCCTTCAGCTTTTTCATCTGCCCCTGTGTCAGCCTGGAGTCTATCGTAATGTCGATGTCCTCAGAAAAGCGCTTGATTGCCTTATGACACTTGGAAAGTGACGTGCCGCCTTTAAACACAATAAAGTCCTGACGCTCCGACAGCTCCCGGAGAATCATCGTCACATAATAATCTTTCTCTGCAATAATCGGCAGGATGTGAAAGTGTTCACTTGCCAGATTGACTGCGTTTGTAAATTCTTCTCGATTCTCATGCAGATACGCCATTTAATAATCCCACCTCATACATATTTTTATAAATCCGCTCAGGATAGTACGGTAAAAACGGTCTCATGCTTTCAAATCCGATGCTTTTCTTTTTCATATAGCCGATCAGACGGTTCGTCAGTTCTTCTCCGTCAACTTCCGAAACATCTACAATCTCCTTCAGCAAGTCCAGAAACTGAAGCGTCGCCGCATTTTTCTCATCGATCGTACAATATGGCTTCCGCAAAATCACACGCAGATTTGCCAACTCTGTTTCTCTGTACTCCGTTGTGGCCTTGTTTGTATAAATCTCATATACTGCGGGAACCTGAGTAGTCAGACCGAGTTGATTCGCAAAAAGAATCCCTCCAACATAGCCACAACAGTTTTCTCCATCTGCCAGATACTTTCTTCTGATAACTTCATCAACTGACAGCGTTGAACCAGAGCGAAACATCGACTTCTTGGGAATATAATATATCCCCGTATCAAAACGTTTCAGCTGCCCGGATTCTGTCAGCTTCTTCATCTGCTGCCGAACAGACACGGCTTTCATACCGGGAATATTCAATTCCGACAAAAAGACTGGTTCATTAGGCCGGTAGTTATTCTCTATATATCTATACACATCATTCATTAATGCCATTCTCTCTGCCTCCTTTGATACTTTTTAGAAATGTATTATTTCTCTATTGTTATTATGGATCAAAGCCATATAAAATTCAATTCTTGTCTCTGGATCTTTCCTGTAAAAAATTTACGCCGCCTTGTGTCGCCTGCCCTCAATGTCCTCCGCTTATTCGACTTATACGTCCCCGCCAGTCAGATTTACCATCTCTATCTATATATTTTCATCGCTCAATCGGCTGCAGGATGTCTGCTTGCCGATTGACAAGTTTTGAAAACGGCGCCCTCCCTGGGCCAATGCCTCCGCCCTCTGCATCGTCACGCCGCGGAACGGACAGCCACCGGCAGTTTCCGTGCGCTCCGCCTCAATACCACCGACGATTTTTTATCTCCTCTAATTCTACGAGTGCATCGTAGAGTTGCATCTGCAGTTCCCGCTTTTTAAGACTATTTACATATTTTCTCAAGTCGTCGTAATGCTGCTTCGCCCTCTCTTCCTCCTCACGCTCCCAATTTTCCACCTGTTTCTTAAAATCTTCTGCCGCTTTCGGTTCCGCTGTGAAATACAGCGCAATCATATGCTTACACACAACACGTCGCCCCTCGGCGAAAGGGCAGGTGCACGTCGATTTTCTAGGATGAATCTTATCGACATGCACGACATAGCTGTTTCCATTGCTACCCTCTACCACGCCATCATAAGTACCATCGGCCGCTTCATTCCATGAAGCCACCATTTTATCTTCATAGTACTCCATGCCGCGCCAGACGGAATCCGCACTCGCAACTCCTATTAAACTCATATCATCAGGTCTCCTTCCTGAAAATCACATTCAGCCACTTCTGGCTTCGCCGGTCCGCGCGCACATCTTCGGATATCCAGCACGTTTCTATTCTGGCACCGTCTTCTGTCTGGGCCAATGCTTCTGCCCTCTGCTCTGTCATGTCGCAGAACAGGCGGCCGCTCGACGCTTCGGTGCGCTCCGTTTCACCGTATTTCCAGGACGCGTAGAGCACGCCGCCCGGAACGAGTGCGCACATCAGTCGGTGGAACCCCTCGGCCTGCTGCCGCTCCGGTACGTGGAGCAGCGACGCGCACGCCCAGATGCCGTCGAAGCACGCCTCATAATCCAGCTCCTGGAAGCGCATCTGCCGGACCTCCTGCTGCAGAAGCCGCGAAGCAAATGCACACATTTCCTGCGACGCATCGATGGCGGTCACGGCGTAACCGGCCTTCATGAAGTGCAGACTGTCCCGCCCGCTTCCGCAACCCGCGTCCAGCACCGCTACGCCCGGCGCGAGATATTTCTCAAAGCGCTCGTAGATTGCACTCATGTCCGCATGGAGCGTCTGATCCGCATAGGCATTCTCTGGATCGTCGTAATATTCAATTGTTTTGTTTTTCCACATTTTACTCATCGGATAACCACATAATCTGTATATCTCCACAGTCCGTAGCCCTGCAGCTTCGCGGCGTCATAGACCGGTCGCAGGTTGTGTTCGAGGATGTTCGTGAACTGCTCCTCGGTGTTTCCGGGAATATACAGGTTCTCGACTGCCCACATCGCATTGAGATTATCGCGGCGACACTTCTCGAAGGCCTTCTAGATCTGCTCATGGCTGAAGACGGTTTCGTACATCTTATACTTGAGCGCGGCCAGATTGCCGAAGTAGAGATCCCACTCCGGGAGGCGGTTGCTCTTACTGGAATTCAGCCCTTGATGATCGGATAGGCAGCTCGATGCCATGCATGATTTCATCCTTCGAAGACGCGTAGGACATCTGATCATCCCGGTTGATGACATTGATCGCACGCTCCAGCGCATTCTCGCACTTGCTCCGAATCGTCGGGCCGAGATGAAGCTTGTAGCGCGTTACGGAGTACCACGCGTCGCAGATCATCTCGTCGATGATCTTTTCGAAGCTGATGTCGCCCTCCTCCGTCGGCATCAGGTTGAGGATCGCCTCCAGCCAGTAGAACTTGTAGCACTGCGATGGATCGTCCAGCATACGCGCGAACTTGCCCGTATCCAGATCGTTCCTGTAGGAAGCATCGGTATGTAATACTAAGTCCATAAGCAGGCCCCCGGTGGTTAAAGATGAGCTACGTAAATACGAGATTCAATATGTCTTTGATTTTATCACATTCTCATGCCGTGCTCTATATGCTCTGACATATGCGCCGGCGGTGGAGCGTTGATGTAAAGGGCGGAAGCATTGGCGGGATGCTGGGCGGTGAAAACGACAGACGGCGGAGCGACGATGTGGAGGACGGAGGCATTGGATAATAATTCTAGTAAGGATTTCAAATGAAGTCGCCGATTGACTTTTTACAGCATGCACGCCATCATGTTTATGAGGTATTCTACACTTTCGAAAGGGGATCTGAATTATGAAAACCTGGATAGATTATAAAAATCATGTGAAGGAAATCGATTCTGATACAGCAAAAGAACTGGCAGAAATCGAAGAAAATTCAAAGATTATTTCTGCGATGATTCAGCATAGTTATGCTCAGGCTATTGCAAAGCAGGGCCGAGCTATGGATGATGTATTCGATGATCTGGAAAAGAGTCTGAAGTAAAGAGACTCCATGGAAGCCCCTTGCCTGGTCGGCTGGCACAATTTACACTCAAAATTGACCCGGGGCAGTTTTAAGTATAAATCCCCGGCGAGTGTCGGAGTGGACGCGCTGACTTCTGGACGATACTGCGCGCCGGCAGAGCGACGATGTGGAGGGCGGAGGCATTGGCCCTAGTATAAAAATCACCCATAGTGAATCGCGGGGGACGTGGTTCACTGTAGGTGATTTCTGTTTCATGATATGTCAAACGGAATACGCCCCTCGAGGAGCTGGTCTTCCTGTATCAGGAGGAGACGGGAATTCTCTTCTGCGATGCTGGTCAGGCGGTCTGTGAATCCGCTTTTCGAGAAGAGGCCATAGATGATTTCGTAATCCTTAAAGGTTTTCACCAGGTCCGGGGATTTGGCTTTCTCCTGCAGGGCCGCGTACACGGCGACATCTACCGGCTTCTGGTGGTATTTACACTCGCCGAGGAACAGGCGTCTGTTTCGGTTGTCTACGGCTGCCACATCGATTTCGGTGTCGTCTTCATGGTCGTTGCACCAGTATGCACCGATCCGGGATGGTGTGAACTCGATCTGCTGTCTGCGGCACAGTTCTGCGAAAATATCTCGGCAGATGCTTTCATAGGAAAAGGCTATATACTTCTGCTGAAAGTCTTTTTCCATCTGATCCAGCACGATCTGCTGATTTCCAAGTTCCAGCTCTCCTTTGAAAGGATATACATAGGTGAACCAGAATCGGATGAAGTTATCGGCCACATAATAGAGGCCTTTTCGGGAGCGTTCCGGATTTTTCTCGGTGATCGGGACATGTTTCGCAACATATCCGAGGTCCATCAACGTCTTCAGGTATGGAGTGATCGCAGAGCTGTCCTGTCCGATACTGAGGCCGATTTTACTCAGCTTGTGGTTTCCGTCTGAGATTGCTTTGAGCACAGAAAAATAGTTCACCGGTGCCTGCACTTCTTCATTCAGAAGGAAATCCGGTTCTTCATAGAGGAAACCGTTTTTCGACAGTATCACGCGCTGAATCTGCTCAATCAGCGGTTCGTCCGACCGAAAGAGCTCCATATATTTCGGCACGCCGCCTGTGATGGCATACTGCATGACAGTATCTTCAAAGGACATTTTCTGAGCTACGTATACATCGGTAAATGGCAGCGGCATCAGGCGGATCTGCGCTGTTCTTCGTCCATAGAGCGGGCTGTCATACGACAGGGCATGCTTTTTCATCATGCTGATCAGTGAGCCGCTGAGGATGAGCATCACGTGGTGGTCTTTCAGTATTTCATCCCATGCATTCTGCAGTATCGATGGGAAATCCGGGTTCGTTTTCACGAGATAGGGAAACTCATCGATGACCAGCACCTTTTCTTCATCCGGGTGATCGTCTGCTACCAGCTGAAACAGATCCAGCCAGTCATCGAACGTGACTTTCGCGAGCATCGGATTATTCATTCCACGTGAAAGGACGGATGCAAAGCGCTTCCGGCTCTGCGCTTCACTTTCCGTCGTCGCCAGAAAATAAAACGCACGCTTATCTTTTATGAATTCTTTGATCAACGTCGTTTTTCCGACTCGTCTCCGTCCATACACGACGACGAAACCGCTCTCTCGCGCATATTCCATATTCAGCGTTTCGAGCTCTGAAGCTCTCCCGATGAAGTCCATATAGTCCGCCTTTCTCGATAATATAATTTGAATTATGATAATTCAAATTATATTATCGCAGCTTGATTGTGTCAATCTTCGGGGTGATGGGCGGGCTGTTGCATTTTTCGATGGAATAAGTGCCACCTGGTTGCTCTTTTCGATCGAATAAGTGTTAACTGAGAGGGACATGACGATGCGGAGGGCGGAAGCATTGGCCCTGGCATAGCGGTGGCGTCAGTCACGATCCGAGAGGATGTCGCTTCATCACGCGTTGAATACGTGCTTGTCGAGGCGCTCAAATGCTTCCTGTACTCTCGAGAGCGGAAGTGCCAGATTGATACGTAAGTGGCATGGTCCGTGGAACATACGTCCATCCTGACATGCAACACCGACATCCCATGCAGCCTTTTCGACATCTTCGATGGTCTTTCCGTGCTTCTCACACCACTCGGTGCAGTCTACAAACAGCATATAGGTTCCTTCCGGACGGGATACAGAAACGCCCTCGAAGTGATCTCGGATATAGTTGCAGGCATAATCGATGTTACCGGTGATGACTTCACGGAGCTCTTCTACCCACTCATATCCTTCCGGCTTATAAGCACCGATCAGTGCGTGCATGGAAAGGACATTCATACTGTTATAGTGTCCTAAGCTGGACTCCTTTTCTACGCGATCACGGATATGCTTGTTATAGATGATGTGATAGCTTCCGATCAGTCCGGCAAGGTTAAAGGTCTTACTCGGTGCATAGAGTGCAAAGGTACGCATCTTTGCATCTTCTGATATGCTCTGTGTCGGGATGTGCTTATGGCCGGTAGTGATGAGGTCCGACCAGATCTCGTCAGCTACAACCATGACGTCGTGCTTCTTAAAGATCTCCATCGCCTTTTCAATCTCCCAGCGCTCCCATACACGTCCGCATGGGTTGTGCGGTGAACAGAAAATGGTTGCATGGATGTTATGCTCCACGATTTTCTTCTCCATGTCCTCGAAATCCATACGCCATACATCGTTCTCGTCCTTTACGAGCTCGCTGTGAACGATGTGATAGCCGTTGTTTGTCAGACTGTTGGTAAAGCCGATGTAGGTCGGTTTGTGAACCAGGATGTTATCGCCCCTGGAGCAGTACACATTAAGCGCTGAAATCACGCCGCCGAGAACACCGTTTTCATAACCGATGCACTCCGGGGTCAGGTCGGTGACGCCGTTTCGCTTCTTCTGCCACTGGATGATGGCGTCGTAATACTCTTTGCGCGGGGAGAAGTAACCGTATGCCGGGTGCTTCGCCCGCTCGATGATGGCTTCCGGGATCGTCGGAACGGTCGGGAAGTTCATGTCGGCTACCCACATCGGGATGATGTCGAAGCCGTCCTTCGGTGGCTTCGGTGCCATCTTCATCTGGCCGAGTGCTTCTACTGCGATCGCGTCTTTACCGACGCGGTCCATGATGGATGTAAAATCGTATTTCATGATGAATCTCCTCCGTGATTTTATTTTATTATATTGTCTCATATCTAATCATATCTCGTCAAAAGAATCGATTCATGTGAGGAGATATGATAGAGATAAAGGTCGGGTGACGATATGGAAGACATTGGCCGCGGACATAGCAACGCCGGGCGGTTAATATAATTCAGATTATGATAATTTGAATTATATTAACCGCCAGGCGCTGTATTTATACCTCTTCGGGTATATGTGGTCTGACCCCATTACGAAATTCTTAAGGCGTCGATCTGGTCCCAGTCGAGGTCGAGGCCGAGGCCGTCGCCGTCCGGGACGAGGAAGTTCATGTGCTCGTCGGTTTCGAACGGGGTCTTCGTAAGGGCTTCCTTGAGCGGGTTCGGATTTTCTTCGGACTCCATCATCTCGGTGTTCGGCATGGCGGCCGCGACCTGGAGGGTGGCGGCGAAGAGCACGGCGGAGCCGAAGCAGTGGAGGGAGATCTTCCGTCCGGAGCTTTCGCCGAGGGCACCGATTTTCCGGACTTCGGTGATGCCGCCGGCCCAGCCGACGTCTGGCTGGAGGATGTCGATGGCTTCGGCTTTCACCATGTTTTCGAAGTTGCGGAGGCCCTGCTGCGTTTCACAGCCGATGAGGCTGAGCTCCGGAACGGCCTGCTTCAGGCGCTGGTATCCTTCGATGTCTTCGAACGGGATCGGCTCTTCGAGCCAGCAAACGCCGAGCTTCGCGAGCTCTCTGCCACGTTCGATGGCAGTGAAAGAATCCCAGGAGGCGTTCGTGTCGACGAGGAGGCGGCCGTTACCGACGACTTCCTTTGCGATGGCGACACGCTGATAGTCATCCTCCACGGAGACAGCATTGCCCTGAAATCCCATGTAGTGAAGCGGATTTCCCGGGCGGTCGAGATTTCGGCCGATCTTGATCTTCGCGTCGCGGTAGCCCTTCTCCATGTAGCCTTCGAGCTCTGCGCGCAGCTCGTCGAAGCCCTTACCGGCCTGATAGAAGCCGCCACTTGCGTAGGACGGGATGCGGTCGAAATGCTGGCCGAGGAGCTTCGCGATCGGCTGGGGGACCATCTTTCCGAAGAGGTCCCAGAGGGCGATGTCGATGCCGCTGATGCAGCCCATGATGAGGCCGCGGCGGCCGTGGGCGATCGAGCGCCAGTACATGGTCTGCCAGATTTCTTCGATTGCGGATGGATCGCGGCCGATCAGCATCGCACCGAGCTCCTCTTCCACGATGACCTTCATCGCGGCCAGTGGCGCGCCGTAGGTGAATGCTTCGCCGATGCCGAAGAGCTCCGTGTCAGTTTCGATTTTCACGAGCAGCGCCTGCCGCGCGAAGGAGGTCGACAGCGCGTCACTGATCGGTGCGCAGGCACATCTTAATGGGATACCGGTAATGTTTGTAATTTTCATAGATTCACCTTATACACTCATGCCGAGCGCGATCGGAAGGGACAGACTCAGCTGTGGAATAAAGGTCACCAGCAGGAGGGCTGCCAGAAGAGCGATTAACCACGGAACCAGTGCCTTCGAGAAGCGACCGATCGAGATATTGCCGATTTTACTGATAACGAAGAGTACCAGTCCGAACGGTGGGGTCAGGAGACCGATCATCAGGTTCAGCACCATGATGATACCGAACTGTGTGAGATTGATCTGGTATGCCTTGAGGAGCGGCATGATGAGCGGAACCACGATGGTGATCGCCGATGCCGTCTCGAGGAAGCATCCGATGATCAGCAGGAAGATGTTGATGATGATGAGCAGCATGAACTTGTTGCTTACGATGCTGGTCATACCAGTCAGGATCATCTGCGGAATCTTCGCTCTGGTGGCCACATAGCCAAAGAAGGTCGCACCTGCGATGATCAGCGCGATGGTGATGGAATCACGTACGGTCTCCTTCAGAACCATGATGAACTTTTTAAATGTCAGCTCTTTATAGATGACGATTTCGAGGAAGAGGCTGTAGCATACGACGATAGCGGCACTCTCGGTCGGCGTGAATACACCACCGTAGATACCTACGAGGAGGATGATCGGTGCCATCAGCGGGAGGAAGCCCTCTTTCAGCGCGTGTAGGAATTCACTTCCTGATGGAAATTTCGTTCTCGGGTAGTGACGGATGATCGCATAGATCGTTACAACCGCCATCATGAGCAGCGCCATCACGACGCCCGGGATGATACCCGCCATGAACAGCGCACCGACGGAAGCGCCAGATACGGTTGCATAGACAACCAGCGGGATGGATGGCGGGATGATCGGTCCCAGAGTAGAGGAGGCCGCCGTAACACAGCAGGAGAAATCATTGTCGAAGCCATTTTCATTCATGGCCTTGATTTCGATACTGCCGAGACCACCTGCATCGGATACAGCCGTACCGGACATGCCGGCGAAGACCACCGAGCAGAGAACATTGACATGTCCCAGACCGCCCGGAAGCCAGCCTACGACCTTCATACAGAACGCGAAGAGCTTCTTCGTGATACTTCCTGTGTTCATCAGCTTCGCGGCCAGTAAGAACAGCGGGATCGAGAGAAGGGTGAAGGAGTTGACGCCGGTATAGAGATACTGTGATAAGATACTCCACTTCATGCCGGATGTTACAAACATCAGTGCGCATCCGGTCAGTGCCATGCTGATATATACCGGAATCTTCAGCATGAACATCACCAGCATACATACTAAAAGGATGATTACAATCGTGTTTGTGCTCATATGCCTAAATCTAACTCTCCTTCCTTTTTCTGAACCTCTGCCTTTTCTTCAGCATTGATATCGATCGTTTCCGGCTGGCCCTTCACGACCTGTATCAGCTTCACTGCACCGACGATGGCGAGGAAAGCAAAACCGACGAGCATCGCATAGTAAATCCAGTTCATTTGTATCCATGTCATGGAAACCGCGGTTACACCCTTATTCACCGAAGTAAAGGTGATGAGACTGCGGATGCAGAAGGCCGCAAAGCCGATGACGCCGACATTGACGATGATGCGCAGTACCTTCTGTGCCGACTTCGGCAGGACCTTATACAGCATATCGACCGAGATATCTGCACCTTCCGCCATCGCGAGCGGCGCGCCGAAGAACACCATGATGCAGAAGCAGATTCTCGCAAGCTCCTCTGTGAAGTTCTGCCCGATGGTAAACAGTCTGCACACGACCTGGATGACCATCAGTGAGAAAATCATAAAGAGAAGCACCACGCAAATCGTTTCTACAATTCTGAGATACGTTTTTGCTATTTTCTTTAACATGTTTTACTCTCCTACATTAAATTTGGGGGCTGAGATCAGCCCCCAAAGATCGTTTCAGCTTACTTTGCGTAGCTCATAACCTCATCATATGTGGTAGACGTCCACTTGCTGTTGAACTGCTCCTTATAGTAATCTTCAAGGGCGGCTCTGAAGGCATCTGTATCCACCTCTGTAAGTGTCATTCCGCCATCCAGACACTGCTGCTTGTACTCTTCACGATTCTTCTCAGCAAGCTCATCCGCATACTTAAGATCTTCTTCTGCACAGTCCTGAAGAATCTTCTTCTGATTATCACTCATTCTGTCATAGAGATCCTTGTGAATATAGAGACCAACAAATTCATATACGTGATTGGTCTCCATGATGTTCTTCTGAACCTCATAAAGCTTCAGTGTCGTCATCTGCTCATAACCACCCTCGCAGGCCTCTGCGACCTTCGTCTGCAGTGCGGTATACAACTCTGACATCGCTACGGTCGTGGAAGAAACGCCGAGCTTCGACCAGGTATCTACATATACGGTCATACCCGGAAGTCTCAGCTTCAGACCCTTGACATCGTCCGGGGTCTTCACTTCCTTATTGGCTGCCAGGACACGAACGTCACGGTTATGGAAACCTAAGGTAACGAAGCCATTGTCCTCATAAATCTGCTTCAGCTTATCACCGATACCGGAATTCAGGATTGCCTCCTGCTGCTCCACGCTCTGCATCAAGAATGGTGCGTCGAGGAAGGTATATTCTGGTGCGTACAGATCCAGGCCCTCGAGACCCGCCATGGTCATATCCAGATCACCAGATGCAACGGCTGCATAGTTGTCACCTGCACTTCCCAGTGTTCCATCTGTGAAAAGGCTGATATCGATTGATCCGCCAGAAGCGGTCTTTACATCCTCTACAAACTTCGCAAGTGCGACGCCTGCCGGCGCATCAGCGGCATAAGCTGTAGCAAGGTCAATCTTAAATGTCTCCTCATCCGCTGCCTGTGTGCCCTCGGTCACGGTAGATGTCTCCGCAGCCTTCGCGGTGGTCTCTGCCTTCGCGCTGCTTCCGGATGCACTCGAACCGGAGCTTCCGCAGGCAGCCAGTGATGCTGCAAGGATCGTCGCGCCACAAGTCATTGCGATAACTTTTCTTAACTTCATGTTTATTCCCTCCCTGAGAACCGAACTGTTTTAGTGATTTCACTTTATCATCCTTTTTGCATGATTAAAAAGCATTTATGTGGTATCATGGATAAGTACGTGATGTATACATCAGTTTGCATATACGGAAGCGTCTGAGCTGTCCGAAAACGGAGAAAATCACCAATGCCTAATCTGAAAGACACAACTTATCTATTCATAAAGAACAAAATCCTGGATTGCAGCTACGCTCCGAACTCCTTCATCAACGAAGCCGAGATCATGAAAGAAATCGATGTTTCGAGAACACCGGTTCGTGAGGCATTCAGCAAGCTCGAGCAGGAGGGCTTCATCGAGGTCATCCCGAAAAAGGGCGTTCTCGTAAAGGCCCTGACGATTTCGATCATCAATCAGACCTTCGAGTCACGCCAGCTCCTCGAGCCTTTTATCATCGAGAATTATATGAAATACGTCGATCGGAAGGAACTTTGCGCGATTATGGAAGATTCTAGAGCGATGCTTCATGCGCCGGAAAATCATGAAGTCTTCTGTGAGATGGATGATCATCTTCATCGCGTGATCACCGATGCCTGCCCGAATGTTTTCTTCATCGATATGCTGAAGCATATCTTCGATCAGAATCAGCGGATCCGTAAGCTGAACGGGCCGGATATCTGGGAGCGACATCTGGTCGCGGCGCAGGAGCACATCGATATCATCACGGCGATTCTGGAGGAGAACTATGCTGTCGCCGCTGATCTTATGCGGAAACACCTCAACTACTCGAAGAGCACCGCGCTGATCAGCCTGAGCAGTAAAGCGATCAGTTTTTAGTCACTTCGCAATCCCCTTGATTTTAAATGTGGCGGACAGAGACATTGGCCGCGGACATAGCAACGCCGGGCAGTTAATATAATTCAGATTATGATAATTTGAATTATTTTAACTGCCCGGCGCTGTATTGATACCTCTTCGAGTATATGAGTTCTGACCCCATTACGAAATTCTTAAGAATGGGTGATGGCGTGCGGTTACCAGCCCATTTCTGCGTAGATGTAGTCTTTCATCCGGAAGAGTGTATAGAGCGGGATGGACCATACATGTGTCTGACCGTCCATATAATCTCCGACATTTTTCAGGGAGGTCTTGATGGCCATCTTCGGCTGATATCGGTTACAGAACAGGTGCAGGCTTTTCGCTTTTGTGTTATCTGCGGACTTCACTTCGATCGGAATCGTGACGCCTTCATAATCGGTGATGAAGTCGATCTCTGCGTTTGCGTTTGATTTCCAGAACCAGCTCTGGATGCCCATGATTTTCAGCTGCGTATAAACGTAGTTTTCTGTGAAGGCACCTTTAAATTTGATGAAACTGTCATCTCCGTTTAGAATCGTTCTGTAATTCACGTTCGATTTTCTTCGGAGAAGTCCGATGTCGGACATGTAGACCTTGAAATATGTGTAGTCTGCCATGCCGGACAGCGGAATTTCCGGTGTGGATACCAGGTGCAGCTTATCGGCGATGCCTGCATTGACCAGCCACTCGAGTGCATCCTCGAGTTCCTTCGCCCGTGCGCCTTGCTTCACATGGGAGAAGATGAATTTGTTATTCTCTTTTGCGATCTGCACCGGGATGGAATCCCAGATCATCCGGATTTTGATGGCGGTGTCAGGGGTCGTGTGCTTTCCGAAGTCATCGGCGTAATCATTCAGGATTCGATCCTGCACGGCTTCCACGGCACGGTAGTCGTGGGTATCTACCCACTCCTGCACGGCTTCCGGCATCCCGCCGACGATGTAGTAGTTTTTCAGGTACTTCTCGAGCGGAATCGTATAGAGTTCAGATAATGCACGCTCGCACGGGAGTTTCTTCACGCCTTCGATGTAGCGCTCTCCGCCATCTGCTTTTACGAATTCTTCGAAGCTCATCGGATACATATCGATTCGGTCGACTTTTCCGACCGGGAACGAGATGCCTTCTTCGCGTAAGGCTACGCCGAGGAGGGATCCTGCTGCGATCACATGGAGCTCCGGCATATTTTCGCAGAAATACTTCAGTGACTGAATCGCCCGCGGACAGTCCTGTATTTCGTCGAAAAATACCAGTGTTTCACCGGGGATGATTTTCTTTCCATGAACCACAGTGCCCAGCTCATCGATGATCCGATCCGTGTCGAAATCATAGTTAAAGATGGACTGTAATCCTTCGTTTCCGTCGAAGTTGAAGTAGGCCATGTCGGCAAACTTCTCCTGACCGAATTTCTTTATGAGGTACGTTTTTCCACACTGCCGGACACCGGTCACCAGTAACGGTTTCCTGTTTTTCTTTTCTTTCCATGTGCTGAACTGCTCAAATACGATTCTTTCCATACATCTGTCCTCCACATCCATGGTAACATTTTTCGACCGAATGTTCAAAGATATGTTGCGCTTTTCGGTGGAATAAGTGTTGTGAACTTGCGTTTTTCAATGGAATAAGTGTTATAGTGTTGCGTTTTTCGACCGAATAAGCGTTGTATGAAAGGGACATGATGATGTGGAGGGCGGAGGCATTGGCCGAAGGCATAGCATGCGCCTGGCGGTTAATATAATTCAGATTATGATAATTTGAATTATATTAACCGCCAGGCGCTGTATTTATACCTCTTCAGTTATATGGGTTCTGTACCGATTGGGAAGACGGCGGGATCAGTTGCCGTTCGAGATGATGTCGCGGCGGAGGATGTGCCGGAGGTCTGCGCTGCTGAGATCCTGCACGAGGTGGGTGACGAGTGCGATGGTGGCGTCGATGTCGTCTGTCTTGCAGAAGTTGTAGTGGCTGTGCACGTAGCGGCTCGGGACGCCGAGGACGAGGACCGGGACGGCCTGCCGTGTGAGGCTGATGACGCCGGCATTGGTGCCGCCGCCTCTGCGAACGGCTTCCTGATAGCGGATGTGGTACTTTTCGGCGATGTGCTCGGCGACTTCGATGAAGGCCGGGTTCGAGATGTAGCTTCTGTCCATGATGCGGATCTGCGTGCCTTCGCCCATCCGGCACTGCGCCTGCTGCACGCCGAAATAGAAGTCATCCGATGGGGAGCCTTCGAAGACGATCGCGAGGTCCGGGTGGACCTGCTGCGCAGTGACGGTCGCGCCGCGCTCTCCGACTTCTTCCTGTGCGGCGAGTGCGCCGACCAGTCTGACCGGGAGTGTGGCGGCCTGGGCACGGAGCTGCTGCATGATTTCGATGATGACGGCGCAGCCGACGCGGTTGTCGAACGCCTTGCCGAAGCAGAGTCCGTGCTTTTCGTCATAGTCGAAGCGGACATCCGGCACGATCGGATCACCGATGTGGATGCCAAAGGACGTGATCACTTCTTCTCTGCTGGTGGCGCCGACGTCGAGCTTCAGGGTTTCAATCTGGAGCTTCGTGTTTTTCCGCTCTTCTTCGCTCATGAAGTGGACGGGTTCGGAGGCGATGATGCCCCGGATGTACTCTCCCTTCCGATTGCGGATCAGGACGGAGTGCGCCGGCAGGCTGGTCGGGTGGAAGCCGCCGAGGAGGATAATTTTCAGTGTTCCGTCGTCTTCGATGCTCTGCACCATCATGCCGCATTCATCGAGATGCGCGTCGAGGAGAAGGGTCGGGCGGTCGTCCGGCTCCTGCGCCGGCAGATTGAGGTAGAGATTATTCATCGCGTCGTTCCGGTAGCACAGCCCCCCGAGATAGGGCTCGGCACACCGCAGTACATCTTCTTCATATCCGCTGGGACCGAAGGCGTCGGCCAGCGCCTGAAACAGATTAAGATTCATTTTGATCGTTCCTTTCTGGTTTTCGTTTGTGTTTACTATAGTAGCACGGATTGACAGGGGATGCGGGGGCTGACCATATTACGAAGTGATTTAATGATACTACACGTCATATACGGTGTATCTGATATTTCTTGCTTTTCCGATCTGCCTGAGCTTTTTACTCGTAACCAGGTTCCGGATGCGTCGTGAAGCACTGGCTGCGCTGATATCCAGCAGCTTTTCGACATCTGCTCTTGTGATTTCGCCGTGTGTTCGGGCATACTGCAGAATCTGCTGCGCTGTATCATCGGCTGGTCTGGTTTCTGGATTCGGTTCAACAGCTGTTGTCGTCCTGTTTTCTACAGCTTCTTTCATTTCGGATCTGCTGTTTATGTTCGGAAGGATGATTTTAAAGCTGTTGTTGGTTGTGGTGATCGTCGGCTGTTCAGTCTTACCTTCATAAGCCCGCAGTATTTTTCCGAGGCCGGTACCATACGCTTCGATCAGATGCAGGCGGTAGAAAACATTGGCCAGTTCCTGATTTCGGCATACGGATATGCCCGCCATCACATCTTCCAGTTCGATTCCTGGAACCAGTCCGCCGATCGATACGAATTCGATACGGTCTTCGTACATGCTGATCAGAGCGCTGGCACTGTATGCGTAGTCGCGGTGTACCAGCAGATTTAAGAGTGCCTCTCTGACTGCTAGTTCCGGATAATCTCTGGTATCGATTCGGGTTAGTTTTTCAATCGTGGCTCGTGTTCGATTTCGGAAATCGATGAAATCATAGACTTCATTCATCTGCTTCATGAGTGATCCGCCGAATTCCCTGCGGTCTGTGAAAATCACCTGATCGGTTCCCTGAAACACGGCTACTTTAATGGTATGTGTGCACTGGTCTGACAGAAGAAGTGCCAGATTCGTATATAATCCATCCCGGTCGATCAGCTTCAGGCTGCGCATCTGCTGTGCGCCGAACTCTACATTTCGAAGCTGAAACTCTTTTTCTGTGGCTTCGAAGCTCAGTGCCTGATTCAGGCTCCGCATGGACTCAAAGCAATCGCCATCTGTTTCTTTAATCATCCGCCGAATGGCGCTATCTGTGGCCGGCACGGATGAATATCCCTGTCTGACATAAACACCTTCTGGCCGCATACCCTTTTTGGCGATGTAGTATGGTCGATCTGTTCCACGCTGGATTTCTACTTCCACAATTGCCTTGCCGTCCTCTTCGATGGTGTCATAATGCAAAAACATCGTAAGATCTGGTTTGATGGAATCCCTTACCATATTGCTGATTTGTAAGGACACACTGTCTGCATCCTCCACACCGAGGATGCTTCCATCATCATTTACGCCTATATACAGTTTTCCACCGTCGCAATTGGCAAATGCTATGATTTCTTTTTTGATATCACTTATCACGACTGCTTTTAATTCAACTGTTTCACTCTCCTGATAACGCATATCTTCTTCCTCCGTGTTTTTATCTCATCATTATCTTATCATATCTCGTCAAAAGAATCGATTTATTTGACGAGATAAATGAGGAGATAATTCGATACGCATCATTCGACGCCTTGATTTTCCACGCAGTTACGTTATTTTTGCACATTCAACGTTCATTTAATCTCATCATTATCTCATCACGAATCTCGTCACAAGTCGATTCACATGAGGAGATATGAGGGAGATAAAGGTCGGGTGATGATGTGGAGGGCGGAGGCATTGGCCCTGGACATAGCGGCGAGGTCAGTCGCCGTCCGAGAGGATGTCGCAACGGAGGATGCACCAGACATGCGCTGGAAGTTGGTTTTACACCCTTTCGGGTATACGGGGTCTGCCCCCCCCAGGCCGTCCGAAAACTGCTTTTACAAGGCATTTTCTGGCGGTCTTTGTG
>CALAOB010000070.1 GCA_937927445.1 uncultured Oribacterium sp.
GCACCATAGTGTCGGTGATGGCGACGCTATGGTGCCGTTCCCGAACTTTCCGCCATCCATCCCGATGGTTGACGTCGATTATGTCTGCGTCGTCGACGAAATCGGTGACCCGGCGAAGATCGCGAGCAACGTCATCCGCATGACCCAGGACGTCCGCGAGCTGAAGATGGCCGAAGACTGCGCCCGCGTCATGGCCGCGACCCCGTACTTCCGCGACGGATTTTCCTTCCAGACCGGTGGCGGCGGCGCCTCCCTCGCCGCGACCCGCTTCCTCGAGCCGTTCCTCGCCGAGCGCCAGATCCAGATGAGCTTCGCCATCGGCGGCATCACGAAGCCACTCGTCGACCTCCTGCACAAAGGCTACATCCGCACGATCGTCGATGCTCAATGCTTCGATCAGACGGCCATCCAGTCGATCCGTGAGGACCCGCAGCACTACGAGATCTCGACCTCCGAGTACGCGAACCCGCTGAATAAGGGGGCCTTCGTCAACAAGCTCGACTTCGTCATCCTCGGCGCGCTCGAGATCGACACCGATTTTAACGTCAATGTCACGACCGGCTCCGACGGTGTGCTCCGTGGCGCGCCGGGCGGACATCCGGACACGGCAGCCGGATGCCAATGCTCCATCATCGTGGCACCCCTGATCCGTGGTCGTATCCCGACCGTCGTGGATCGCGTCGTGACCTGCGTCACACCGGGTGAAGACATCGACGTCCTCGTCACCGACTACGGTATCGCCGTGAACCCGCGCCGGAAGGATCTCCTTCAGTGGCTCCGTGATGCGAAACTTCCGCTCATCACCATCGAAGAGCTTCGTGACATCGCGTACAGCATCGTCGGCAGACCGGACCCGATCGAGTTCCACGACGACGTCGTCGGCATCATCGAAGCCCGCGACGGCAGCATCATCGACGTTGTACGTCGCGTCGAGCCGCAGAAGCCGCTGCACTGGATCGTTTAATAATAGAAGAGTAGAAAAGCAGCTCCGCGAGGGCTGCTTTTTCTATGACACAAATTCTTTACAGTTATAGAAAAACGTCCGGTTAGTCGCGTTTAATTAGCGAATATCACCCGAAACATCGTAAAAAATCCGTAAAGATTGTGTATAGATCATATAAAATCCCTGTTTTTTCTTCCATATTCATGCTGTATAATGAAACAAACTGGGCTTTCGACAGAGGCGCGTTTTTGTGCCGGACACGTTAAAATATTAACAAGTCAGAAGCCGGAAACGTTCCCGCCCGGTATCACATAAAGCAAGAATGAACCGAACATCCTGTGGCGATGACGCCACGAATATGAAGGGGAGAAAACATGCTGACAATACTAGTGAGTCTTTTGGGTGGCCTCGGCCTGTTTATCGCAGGTATGTACATGATGAGCCACGGTATCGAGAAGGTCGCCGGCGCGAAGCTGCGTGCCATCCTCGAAACCTTCACCCGCAACCGCCTGACCGGCCTCCTGGTCGGACTGTTCTTCACCGCCGTGATCCAGTCCTCCAGCACCGCCACCGTCATGGCCGTCACCTTCGTGAACTCCGGCCTCATGGCGCTGAACAACGCCTGCGGCATCATCCTGGGCGCGAATATCGGTACCACCGTCACTGCGCTCCTCGTCGCCTTCCGCCTCTCCGCGATCGCACCGATTTTCGTGTTCGCGGGTGCCGTGATGATGAACTTCATCCCGAACCAGGTCGTGAAAAAATCGGGCGAAATCGTGATGGGCTTCGGCCTCCTCTTCGTCGGCATCTCCACGATGTCTGCGGCGATGGGCACACTCCGTGACATCCCGGCGGTCATCCAGTTCCTGTCCTCGTTCACGAACCCGGTGCTCGGCGTGCTGATGGGCTTCGTCATCACCTCGATCGTGCAGTCCTCGTCCGTCACCGTCTCGATCCTCGTCGTCATGGGCGCACAGGGCCTCGTCGACCTCCGGATCTGCATGTTCATCATCCTGGGCTGCAACATTGGCGCATGCTCGAGTGCGATCCTCACCGCGATCCCGTGCAAGAAGGACGCGAAGCGCTGCGCCCTCATCCATCTTTTGTTCAATGTCTTCGGCACCATACTGATGTTTGTCCTGCTGCTGTTCTTCGCGCCGCAGATCGAGACGATCATCCGGACGATCGCCGGTACCGGTGACGACGCCGGCTCCCTCGGCAGAAGCATTGCCTTCGCACACTTCCTCTTCAAGGTGTTCCAGGTGATCGTGTTCTACCCGTTCATGGACCAGATCATCCGCCTCACCTACGTGCTCGTGAAGGGCGAGGACGAGGTGCAGAAGGACGGTGCGTACGAGCTTCAGTACATCAACCTCAGCAAGCTCCCGAACCCGGCCGTCGCGATCTATATGGCGCAGCAGGAGATGGAGCGCATGGCCCGTATGGCCTTCGAAAACCTGAACGGCGCCGTTCAATGTCTCCTGCGCGATGACGCAGATGGCCTCGCGAAGATCTACGAAAACGAGCATTATATCGACTGGCTCTCCGAGCAGATCAACACCTACCTCACGCGTATCAACCAGAACGCCATCCCGCTCCGTGACGCCGACCTCATCTCCGGATACTTCCATGTGAACTCCGACATCGAGCGGATCGGTGACCACGCAGAGGACATCGCCGACATCCTGAAGGATTTCAAGCTGAAGAACGTACAGCTGAGCGCCGAAGGCAAGCAGGATATCAAGGGCATGCTCGAGGTCGTGAACAAACTCATGAAGGACTCCCTCGACATCTTCGCCACCGGCGATATGACCCACCTCGAAGAGGTGCGTGTCCTCGAGGATAAGACTGACGAACTCGAGATCAGCCTCCAGGACCGCCACATCCAGCGCCTGAGCGCCGGCAAGTGCTCCGGCGAAGCCAGCGTCTCCTTCTCGGACCTCGTATCCGGCCTCGAGCGCGTCGGCGACCACGCCATCAACATCGCCTTCTCACTCTACGAAGCAAAATCACACACCCAGCCAGGCACCGCGAAAATCGCGAAACCGTAAGGGCAGGGCAGTAATAGAAAAGGGATCGACCACAGCGGCCGATCCCTTTTTCGGGCTTTTGTGTAAAATCAGGGCGGCCGCGTAAGCGGTCGCCCTGTTCCTTATCCTACTATATTCAATTGTTTACAGGAACATCCGGAGCAGTGCGCCCATGCCGAGTCCCATGAAGTTTCCGACGGCGCTGCCGAGGACACCCATGAGTACGCCGATACCAGCGTAGGAGGCGTCATATGCAGTCGCGATGATCGGGGCCGTTGCGGTACCACCGATGCAGGCTACCGAAGCGGTCGAGCACATGCAGAGATCCCAGTGGAAGAGCTTCGACAGGAGGAACATGAGCACGACGTGTACAGCGATGATGCCAAGGCCATAAACTACCCACATCGGAGCGGCGAGGAGGTCGACGAGGGTCGAGGTCGACGCCAGCATGGAGATGACGGTGTAGAGGTATAAGCCGGAGAGCTCAGAAACGCCCGGGAGCTTACCGATCGGGGTCATCGCAGAGATGAGACCGAGAATCGTGACGAAGAGCGTCGTGCAGGTTCCCTTATCAAACATCGAGAGGCCGACACTCTTGAAGAATCCGCCCAGCTGTGCACCGACGAACTGACCGAATACCGACACCATCAGGCTGACGCTGAGGAGAATCACGAGATCATTGGCCGTCGGATGTACATTCTTCTCACGCTTCACCTCTTCGTTTGCAACCGCAGCGATCGCATCAAGCTTCGAGGTGTCGGCCTTGGTCGCCTTGTTCCACTTCGGCGCAAACTTTACAGCGAAGAGGAGCAGTGCGATCCAGAGGGAGTAGCACGCGGTATCGAGCGCCAGCGCACAGGAGTAGGCACCACCGTCGACCGGAAGCGCATCCTGCATCGCTGCCATGTTCGCCGAACCGCCGACCCATGATGCATAGAGCGCAGCCGTCGCACCCCAGGTCTTCTCCGCACCACCGAGGGCGTTCACGAAGAGCGGGTAGAGCGCGAAGAAACCGATGCCGAGCGAGACCGCACTACCCATGAAGATGCAGATCATACGCGGTCCAAGCTTCGCGAGCTTACGGAAATCGCAGCGCAGCAGCATAACGAAAATCATCGCATACAGAAGATTGTTCTTGACCGCACTGTAGGCAGCGCGGCAACCGTCGGAATCGTAGAAACCGATGGTGCAGAAGAACATGTTGATGATGTACACCCACACGATCGCCGGAACGTAGTTGAAGATCTTCCACTTCGCGTACTTTTCCAGCGCGAGGATGATGCCGGACAGCATCAGCAGGAAGGCGATGAAAGTAAAGCCATTTTGAATTGCAAACATAAAGATACACTCCTTTTTATTTTTTACAGCGGCGATGGATTCACCACTGCAGTTAACATATTTTAAAGCTGCTTCAGTATATGCTCCTTCACAGCGTCGAGCGGGCTCTCTTTCCAGGCGCCCTTTTCGGCTTCGGCCGCGAGCGCCATGATGACGCTCAGGTCCATGTGCGCGCCCTCGACGTAGCCGTCCGGCTCCGAGCTGTAGAAGTAGCCGTTCCAGACCTCCTCCGACGCATCCCGGAAGCGTTCCGGCTCGAGATAGAGCATCTTCCGACGTTCCTCCGCGATGAACGCCTGTGCTGACAGCGGTGCGAGCTGCGCATACTCAGCGGCAGAGACATTGGCGAAAATGGAAGGAAGCGGGGCCACGTCGATCCGCTCCTCGCCACGCACGATCCGGATGCCGAGCGCCTCGAAATCCATGCGCTCCTCCGTGAACCGAAGCTTCAGCAGCACGCCGGTGTCCGTGAACAGATGCACCCGCTGGTAATCGGTGTCGAAGATGAAGTTGCCGAGGGAGTAGAAGATGGCCTTTCTGTCGTCGAAAAGCTCGTAATTCTCCGGCACGTGCGGGTGATGCGCCACGACGACGTCCGCGCCGAGCTCGAGATAGCGGAGATAGCGATCGCGCGTGTACGGACTCGGCAGACTCGTGAACTCCTCGCCGCCGTGTGACACGACCACGCACCAGCGACAGCGCGCCTTGATCTCCGCGATGCGCCGCGCGATCAGCTCGAAATCATCCCAGCGGAAGGTCCCCGGCTCCGTCGCGGTGGCCGGGATACACTCGGCCTGGTACGCCACGCAGATCATGCCGATGCCGCCTGCCTCCTCGAGGTAGACCGGCTCCGACGCCTCCGTCTCATTCATGCCCGCGCCCAGCGTCCGCGCACCGATCGACGCCGCACACTGCTTCGTGCTCCGCACGCCCTCGACGCCCGCGTCCATCGTGTGGTTATTGCCAATGCTCCAGATATCTGCGTGCATGGCTTCGAGGACGCGCGTCGCCGCCGGATCCATACTATGGAAGAAAACCCCGCGGGAGCCGTCATCCACCGCGTCAATCAGCGCACCCTCGACGTTCGCGACGGTGTGGTCTGCGCTGTGGAAAAAGTCGAGCACCGGCGCAGAGAGCAGATTCGGATCCTCCCAGCGCTTATCCATGTAGCGGTCGAAACCGATATCACCCGTGAACACGATGGAAGTGGAAGATTTCGCCATAGAACCTCCTTATGCAAAAAAAGAAGCAGGAACGGAAGAGCAGCGCATCAACAGTGCGCCATGGTCATGGGTTCTTGCTTCTGCCAGGTTATCGAAATGCTATGTGGATATCTCAACACGGTTTATCAAAAATGAACAAAACCGGATAGACATCAAGTTATATTTTAATGAAAATGAAAATCCCTGTCAATACGCATAACGCGAGGGAATAACATTCTGTGATGAGTCCGGAGGGGCGGCAACGGAGGCACAGTACTCCGAGACCGGTTCAATCTAAGCCGGGGACCCTAAGCGGCACTAGGCCCTCTGCAATCGCTGAGTTTTCTTTATGAAAACTCAGCGTTGC
>CALAOB010000071.1 GCA_937927445.1 uncultured Oribacterium sp.
CGGTACGCACGGTGGTGTGAGAGGACGGCGGTTAGTCACCGCCTCCTACTCGATTCGTCGCTTGATTCGTTCCACATTATACGGCATAATATCTATTGAGAAGTTCTGCTGATAATGTTCTAAGTTCTCAACGGAGGATGACGAAATGGAGATCAAACGAGATATATATTTAAATCAGATCATTTCTTATATGTGGGATGGGCAGATTAAAGTCATCACAGGTATCCGTCGATGCGGTAAATCCTATCTGCTTCGAATCTTATTTCGAAATTATCTGCTTTCGGAGGGGACGCCGGAAGAGCACATCCTGTCGTACGAGCTGGATCTGGCACGTGATATTTGCTTCCGAAATCCACTGGAGCTGGCCAGAGCAGTGAGAGAAAAGGTCGAGGGACAGGCCTCGCAATACTATCTTTTCGTGGATGAGATTCAGATGTCCGACGAGGTACCGAATCCATATAATCCATCCGGCCGGAAAATTACGTTCTATGATGCGCTGAATGATTTGAAATCTCTGCCAAATCTGGATATCTATGTCACGGGCAGCAATTCTAAAATGTTATCCAGCGACATCCTTACGGAATTTCGTGGACGCAGTGATGAAATCCGCGTTCATCCACTGAGCTTTTCCGAATACTATGCTGCTGTAGGCGGGGATAAGTCGGATGCGTTTGACAACTATGCTTTTTATGGTGGCATGCCGCTGATTCTCTCGAGACCGAACGAAACAGCGAAGATGAACTATCTGAAGTCTCTCTTCTCGGAGGTTTATCTGAAGGACATCATCGAACGAAAGAAAATCAAACGTGAGGACGTTCTATCTGCGACGCTGGACATGCTCTGCTCTTCGATCGGCTCACTTACGAATCCGACAAATATCGCGAAGTCGCTGAACTCCCGACGTCAGCTATCAGGTGAAAGCACCGTGTCTGAGAACACCGTGACCAGCTATATCGGGCATTTATCAGACGCTTACCTGTTTGAGGAGTGCCATCGCTACGATGTGAAGGGGCGAAATTATTTTAACTATCCGAATAAGTATTATTGCGTCGATATCGGTCTTCGTAACGCACGAATCGGTTTCCGACAGCAGGAGATGACGCATATCATGGAAAACATCATCTACAACGAGCTTCGCATCCGTGGATGTGAGGTCGACATCGGCGTCGTCTACAGTAACGAAGCAAACAGCACAGGGCAGCCATCGAAGGTGGCGCGTGAGATCGACTTCATCGCTACGCGCGGGAGCAGGAAAACCTACATCCAGTCTGCGTACGCGCTGGAAACCGAAGAAAAGATCATCACCGAGAATAAACCATTCGGCTTAACCGGTGACTTTTTTCCGAAGATCATCGTTCGCCATGATATACGGAAACGCTGGTACGATGAGCAGGGCATCCTGAACATCGGCATCCTGGATTTCCTGCTGGATGAGCAGATCGTTTAAAATCCGCTTCGCTTCATCACCTTAAGAAATTTCCTTACGGACCGATACTGGAAGGGACGCTGCTCCCTGACCTCCATCCCTCCCCTCCGTTCACTCTCATATTATTAAAATCCCAGCATGGTTAAACGCCGTGCTGGGATTTTTTTATGGCTGGGCACGCCAGCTATAACCAAAATTCGGATTTTTGCATCTTGTGTCGTGATTTCTACATCTTGTGTCGAGATCCCCACGTAGGCCTGTCTTTTGTTATAAAATACAATCATCGCCAACGAGGTACTTACATCGAGCCTGAAACGACGACTCCTGAATATAAGCATGAGGACGTCACCAGGACGTTGGTAGTTCAGATAAATGTTGCTGGATACAGTTTAGAAGCATAACGCAACGCGCGTGGTTCGGAGGAAGCAATGAAAAGACAGACAAGAAGAATGAAAGACTTAGCCAAGAGAGGTCTTGTTGGCTTACTTACAGTCAGCATGTGCCTGTCAAACGTACAGGGAATCGCTTTTGCAGATAACCGCGTCGAGGTCGGCGGGGTGAAGGTCGACGGAAAGAAGGTCACCCTCAACCTGAACGGCGGCAGCCTGATGGAGGCGGCTCGCGCTGCGCTTGCAGATGCCAATGTTTACGACGATACGTATATCGCAGTCAGCAAGGATACGAAGACCCAGGCGGCGTACCGCGCCCTGACCGATGGTTCGAATCCGCTCTATGAGCTGGAGCTTTTCTCGGACGGAGAGCTGCAGGCACTCGAGGATGCGGGGGTCGAGATCGTCGCCCTGATCCAGATGGATCAGAAGCAGGCCGAGGCCGCGGGCAATCTCATGCCGGCGACCGCGAGTGAGATCGAGCGCTCGAGCACGAAGGTCGAGTTCTTCGATCCGTCGAAGGACGAGGGCAAGGAAATCCTCCTCTATCAGCCGGATTCCCTCTTCGCAGGCTTCTACGATCAGTTCTCGAATCAGCTGATGAACGCGAGCGAGAAGGAGATTGCAGACGCCGATCCGACCACCTATGAGCTGAGCGGTGACGAGAAAGTTACCTTCTTATTTATAAATCACGCAG
>CALAOB010000072.1 GCA_937927445.1 uncultured Oribacterium sp.
TCCACTTAATAGTGCATATCCGAACTCATCAGAAGGTCAGGATATGCATTTTTATGTTTACATAAAAAGACTCGAGAACACGATTTTTTTACGATGCGTGTTTTCGAGTCTTTTTTTGCTTCCTGAATAAAGCATTCATCCACTCCTCTGTCCGTTATCGAAAGACTTTCTAAGGAGCGCTGAACTTTATCACGGCACCATGCTATAGCTTCGATACAAAGTTAATCTGTCTTCTTTTGCTGTCTGCTATAGAAATTTTCGCAGGAACTATACTTCATAGCTATAGCTCCATACCGCCCAGCAAGTTACTTTATCCGCGCACAGCTTATAGAATTCTGATATAGGACGTGATGATCGCGCGAAGCAAGGAGTACTGTACGCTATGGCTATGAAAAAGACTGCACCTCGTGCAAAGCATAAGAAAAATACTGTATATACGGAGGATCCGATCTATAACAACCGGGATTATCACTTCGACTGGGGCATCTTCGGCCAGACGCTGAAACGGCTTCGCCTCGAAGCGGATCTGACGCAGGATGATCTTTCGGCGATCACCGGTATTCCGAGCGCGATGATCTCGCAGTTTGAAACCGCCTATAAAAGCAGGTTTCAGAACACGCCGAAGCACCCGAATCAGGACCAGCTGGTCTGTCTCCTTCGGGCGCTGAATGTCGATGCCAACACGCTCTTCGCAGCAAATCTGGCCATGCCGGTCATGTCTGAGCGCGACCGGGCCGTCGAAGTGCTCGTAGAGGGCTTTCGTACCCTGCTGAAACGCTCCGAGCTCTATGCCCATTATGACGAAGCACCTGGAAAAGACATGACAGAGAAAATCGAGAACAGCCGGCTTTACTTCGAGCCCTGGGCGGAGACCTCCGTCGCGGAGAAAAAGCCGGAAAGCTGAAGCTGCTTCGATCTTTTTTCAGCACCTCTCTCTTCTGCCGACAGCTTTACATCATCACCCGCCACTACGCATGACAGATGGCGGACTCGCCAGATCTCCTAGAACTTATAAACATGCCCGGACGAGGTTTCGTCCGGGCATTTCATGTACTGGTATTTATTTTTTCAGGTACTGTCGGATGTAGTGACCGGTGTAGGATTCCTTCACCTTCGCAACCTCTTCCGGTGTACCCTCTGCGATCACTGTACCGCCACGGTCACCGCCCTCCGGACCGATATCGATGATATAGTCCGCACACTTGATGACATCGAGGTTATGCTCGATAACGATGACGGTGTTCCCGTTTTCCGCGAGACGATCGAGCATGACGACGAGCTTATGCACATCCGCGAAGTGCAGTCCGGTGGTCGGCTCATCCAGCACATAGATGGTCTTTCCGGTCGGACGACGGCTGAGCTCGGTCGCGAGCTTGATTCGCTGCGCCTCACCACCAGAGAGCTCGGTACTCGGCTGCCCCAGCTTCACATAGCCGAGGCCGACATCATAGAGGGTCTGAATCTTCCGGGTGATGCTCGGCACATTCTTAAAGAAATCCAGCGCCTCCTCGACGGTCATCTCGAGGATATCATAGATGTTCTTCCCCTTATACTTCACCTCCAGGGTTTCACGGTTGAAACGCTTTCCGTTACATACCTCACACGGCACATATACATCTGGCAGGAAGTTCATCTCGATCTTCACGATACCATCACCCTGACAGGCCTCGCAGCGTCCACCGCGTACGTTAAAGGAGAAGCGCCCCTTACTGTAGCCACGTGCCTTCGCATCCGGGGTGCCCGCAAAGAGGTCTCGGATCATGTCGAAGACACCGGTATAGGTCGCCGGATTCGAGCGTGGTGTACGTCCGATCGGCGACTGATCGATCGCGATGATCTTATCAAGCTGCTCCACACCCTCGATGGACTCATAGCGGCCCGGAATCGTCCGTGCACGATTCAGCTTCTTCGCCAGGGTCTTATAAAGGATCTCATTCACGAGCGAGGACTTACCAGAACCGGATACACCGGTTACACAGGTGAAGACACCGAGCGGGAAGCGGACATCGATATTCTTCAGATTATGCTCGCTGGCGCCCTTCACGGTGATCCAGCCGTTCGGCTTCCGGCGCGTCTTCGGCACCTCGATCTTCAGCTTACCGCTGAGGTACTGTCCGGTGATACTGCGCGGATTCTGCATGATCTCCTCCGCCGTACCGGTCGCGACGACCTCACCGCCCTCCGAACCGGCACCCGGTCCGATGTCGACGATATAATCGGCGGCACGCATGGTATCCTCATCATGCTCGACGACGATCACGGTATTCCCGAGGTCACGAAGGTGCTTCAGCGTCGCGATCAGACGATCGTTATCCCGCTGATGCAGGCCTATACTCGGCTCATCGAGGATGTAGGCGACCCCGACGAGACCAGAGCCGATCTGTGTCGCGAGGCGGATACGCTGGGCCTCACCACCGGAAAGGGTACCGGCGGCCCGGCTCAGGGTCAGGTAATCGAGACCGACATCCAGCATGAACTTAATGCGGCTACGGATCTCCTTCACGACCTCATCCGCGATCTGATGCTGCATCGGCGTCAGTCGAATCTCTTCGATCCAGTGATAGAAGTGCTCGATGGAGAGCTCCGTCGCCTGGTAGATATTGAGATCCGCGATCGTTACGGCGAGACTCGAGGCCTTCAGACGTGCGCCATGGCAGAGTGCACATGGGGTGATCCGCATGTACTGCTCATAGTCCGCACGCATACGCTCGGAAAAGCACTCACGGTAACGGCGGTTTACATTGGCCAGCAGACCCTCGAAGGCCACCTGATGCACGTTGCCCTTTCCAAACTGAGACTCGTAGTGCACCGTCACCTTCTCGTCCTTCGTGCCGTCCAGGATGATCGAGCGGATCTCCGGCGGGTAATCCTGAAACGGCGTGTCGAGGCTGAAATGATAGGCCTCACTGAGCGCCACCAGCATCGCATGCGTGAAGCTGCCCTCATCCTTCGAGTTCATCCAGCCTGGAACGGTGATCGCCCCCTCGTTGAGACTCAGGCTCTCGTCCGGAATCATCAGCGCCAGATCAAACTCCATCTTATAGCCGATCCCGCTGCACTCCGGGCAGGCACCGAAGGGGTTGTTAAAGGAGAAGCTGCGCGGCTCGATCTCGTCGATGGAAACGCCACAGTCCGGGCAGGCGAAGCTCGTCGAGAAGTTCACCGGCTCACCGCCGATCACGTCGACGGTCATCTGACCGCCGGTCAGGCCCATGACCTGTTCGATCGACTCGGTGAGACGCGCCTCGATCCCCTCACGGATCACGAGACGATCGACCACGATCTCGATGGTATGGCGGATGTTCTTATCGAGGCGGATGTCCTCCGAAAGCTCATACATGCTCCCATCCACACGCACACGCACATAGCCGGAGCGGCGGGCCGAGTCGAGCAC
>CALAOB010000073.1 GCA_937927445.1 uncultured Oribacterium sp.
CTAGGCCCTCTGCAATCGCCGAGTTTTCTTGATGAAAACTCGACGTTGACAGAGGGTTCCATGGAGAGATAACCCCAAGTGCCGCTAAGGGGACCCGGCTTGATTTCGCACGGTCTCTACGTATGGCCTCCGTTGCCGTCCCTCCGGGTCCCCCATAGCTGAACTCTCTCAACAATTAGAAGAATAGACCACTGACGAAAATCTCGATGCCGATGCCGATCAGGATCACGCCGCCGAGGATGGCGGCCTTCCCGCTGAGCTTTGTGCCGGCTGCGCGTCCGATGCGGAGGCCGCCGATGCAGATCACGAAGGTCGTGACCGCGATGAGGATGGTCGCGGCCAATGCTTCCATCAGATGATACTCCGCAATCGTGAAGCCGACCGAAAGTGCATCGATCGAGGTGGCAACGCCCTGCATCGCGAGCTTCCCGAGCGGAAGCTTCGCATCCGTCTCCTCGATATCGCTTTCCTCGCCCTCCGGGTTCCGAATGCCCTCCAGCAGCATATTGCCGCCGATATAGCAGAGAAGGATCAGCGCGATCCACGGGATCAGCTTCTGAAATGCCTGAAAGTACAGGACGATCGTGTGGACCAGAATCCAGCCGAGCATCGGCATGAGCCACTGGAAGAAGGCGAAGCAGCCGGCGATCCGGCCCATCTCAGCGCGGTTCATCTTCGGATTGGAAAGCCCGTTCGCCATCGACACCGAAAAGGCATCCATCGCGAGACCGACACCGAGCAGCACACTGTTTACTACAAAAGAAATCCCCATAACAACATTCTCCATAATTACATCAGCTCTGCAAAGAGACGCAGGAAAAGCTGCCAGAGTCGCTTGATGGTGCCCCGACGGCCGACGCGGTACTCGTCCGTTACTTCATGACACTCCTTAAAGCTACGGTCGAAATCGGCCTTGATATCCTGTACTGCCTGGCAGTCCGCCATGAAGCAGCCGTTCTCGAAGTGGTGATACAGGGAACGATAGTCGAGGTTGATGGTACCACAGGTCGCCATCCGATCATCCGCCACGCTCATCTTTGCATGGCAGAAGCCCGGCGTCCACTCGAAGATGCGGACACCATTCCGCACGAGGCCGTTATAGAAGGAGCGGGTGACACCATAGACCATCCGCTTATCCGGGATGCCCGGCGTGATGATACGCACATCGACGCCACGCTTCGCAGCGAGGCCGAGCGCATGGGTCATCTCATCCGTGATGATCAGGTACGGTGTGATGAAGTAGCAGTACTTCTCTGCCTTGTTCGCCATACTGATGTAGACATTCTCCCCGACCTGCTCGTCATCCATCGGACTGTCGGCATACGGCTGGATGAAGCCGGTCGGCTCCTTCGCCGTGTAGTGATAGCTCTTCAGGAAACGAAGCGCATCCGGGTCATCCCAGTCGGTCGCGCGGACAGCATTCCACATCTCGAGGAAGGTGAGGGTCATGCTCTGGACCGCTGGACCCTCGACGCGGATACCGGTATCCTTCCACTGACCATACGGGTGGGTGATGTTGAAGTACTCATTGGCGAGATTATAACCGCCGGTGAAGCCGACCCGGTTATCAATGACGGTGATCTTCCGGTGATCACGATAATTCAGGAAGAGGTTCGCGCCCGGTGCAAAGGGATTGAACACGCGGCAGTGAATGCCGAGACGCTCGAGCTTCTTCACGAAATCCGTCGTGATGAAGCCGATGGATCCCATATCATCATAGAAGACACGCACATGGACGCCGGCCTTCACACGCTCGACGAGGACCTCCTCGATACGCCGCCAGGATTCCTTATCCTCGATGGCATGGTACTCCATAAAGATGAAATGCTCTGCCTTCTGAAGATCGCGAAGCTGCGCCTCCAGCCCCTTTGCAGCCTCATCGAAATACTCGACATCTGTGTTCCGGTACACCGGATAGAAGGCATAATACTGAAGATACTGTGCGATGGCGCCTGCGTCCGGATTCTCCTTTTTCAATGCCTCCAGATCCGCCGGATCCGCAGTATCCTTCAGTGCCGGGAACAGCACCTGGTCAATTTTCTGATAGCGCTCCCGCATCTTCCGCGTCGACACATCGAGACCGATGAGAAAGTACAGCACGATACCAAACACCGGGAACGCCATGATGAGAATGATCCACGGCATCTTCATCGAGCTCGTCTTATGCTGCCCGTAGATGACGAGCACCATGATGAGCGCAATCACCTCCGTCACATTCTGTACCCACTCCGCGTACCGGCTCAGTCTCGTAAAAAAGGAGATGATCAGAAGAATCTGAATGATCAGTGCCAGCCCGACGAAAAACGCCCGCAATATACCGTTTTTATTTGCTGCCTTTCCCTCTTCCGTGCTGAAATCTGCCATATATTCACGTCCTTTCAAAGCTCAAAAACAAAATCTTTTTTATTATATCACAGGCAGCGATTTATTACCTAAAAACTGCATAAATAATCATCAGAGCATAACGGAATCGTCGTAACAGTTCAGCCGGGGTGACTTCTTCACCCCGGCTGATTTTTAAGGGACGCCT
>CALAOB010000074.1 GCA_937927445.1 uncultured Oribacterium sp.
TCTACACAGAGTAGATCGTCGGCAGCGTCAGATGTGTATAAGAGACAGGTGCAGTCCTTCCTCACGATCGGCGGCGCGATCAAGTTCATCCCGTCGACCGGTGTGACCCTGCCGTTCATCAGCTACGGCGGCTCGTCGCTCGTCTCGGCCTTCATCGTTTTCGCGATCATCCAGGCGCTCTACATCATCCAGGGCAACGAGGATGAGGCGGACGAGCGCGAGGAGATGGAGGAGTACGAGGAGACCCCGGACGACGAGGACGAAGCGCTGGAGGAGGACAATGCTGAGACCGACGCCTACGCGTCTGAGCAGGTTTCTGCGGAAGATTTAGACCTGTAAGAGAGGACGACAATGACTGAGAAGAAATCCCGTTCCGGGAAGCAGAAATCAAATCGAAATATCGTGGGCTTCATCTACTTCTTCGCGCTGCTGTTTTTCGCGATGATCGGCTACATGATCTACTTCATCGGCTGGCAGGCGGAGGACCTCATGGGCAACGCCTACAACCCGCGCATGGAGGTCTTCAACGACCGCTTCGTGCGGGGCGCGATTCTGTCCGCGGACGGGCAGGTGCTCGCGCAGACTGCGGTGACGGACACGCGTGTGAATCAGGACGGTTCCGTGAATCCGGACGGCACGTACACCGAGACGCGGCAGTACCCGTTCGGCGGCGTGTTCGCGCAGGCGGTCGGCTACTCGACGAAGGGAAAAACCGGCATCGAGGCGCTCGCGAACTTCTACCTGATGCAGTCCAATGCCAACCCCGTGACGCAGGTGGTCAATGAGATCACGGAGACGAAGAGCCTCGGGGACAATGTGGTGACGACCCTCGATGCCGGGCTCCAGAAGGTGGCGTATGACGCGCTCGGGGATCAGAAAGGCGCAGTGATCGCCGTCAACCCGACGACGGGCGAGGTGCTTGCGATGGCCTCGAAGCCGAGCTTCGACTCGAACACGATCGTCGAGGACTGGGACGACATCGTGAATAACCAGTCGGCGGCTGCGCCGCTGCTGAACCGCTGCACCCAGGGACTTTATGCGCCGGGCTCGACCTTTAAGATCGTGATGGCGCTCGAGTATATGCGGGAGCATCCGAATGACTGGCAGGATTTCCGCTTCGACTGTGACGGCGAGTACCAGGATCCGGCGGACGAACGTTACGTCGTGCACTGCTACGGCGGCGAGACCCACGGAAGCGAGGACCTGTCGTCGGCCTTCGCAAACTCCTGTAACGCGGCGTTTTCGAAGATCGGTACGCTGACGGATCCGAAGAAGCTGCTGGAGACCGGCGATGCGCTGCTCTTCAATCAGGATCTGCCGATCAGTATCGCATCGAGTAAGAGTCGCCTGAAGCTCGCCACGGATGCCGACCCATGGACGATGATGCAGACCGCCATCGGACAGGGCGACACGATGATGAGCCCGCTGCATGAGGTTATCCTCAGTGCGGCGATCGCGAACGGCGGCGTGCTCGTCGAGCCGACGCTGCTTCGTCAGGTGCAGTCCGCGGACGGCAAGGTCGTGAAGACCTTCGGTGAGGGCGCGAAGCGGACGCTGATGAGCGCGGAGGAGGCGTCGACGCTCGGCGGCTTCATGCGCCGCGTCGTCACCGAGGGTACCGCGTCGGTGCTCCGGAAGGCGGACTACGAGGCGGCCGGCAAGACCGGTTCCGCTGAGGTCGTGAAGAACGGAGAGAAGAGCACCACTGCCTGGTTCACTGGCTTCGCGCCGTACGAGAATCCGGAGATCGCCATCTGCGTCGTCGTCGAGGACGGCGAAACCGGCGGTCGCACCGCCGCGCCGATCGCCCGGAAGGTGCTGGACTACTGGCTTGAAGAGCGGGGATGAGATGATGAAAGCTGTGCCACTGGCACAGCTTTCGTGCATTTCAGGACTTCCCTCTACCCGTACGAGAGCGTATAATGTGAAGATAATCTGGCGCAAGGGCGATACTATCTGGAAAAAGACAGGTGGGTCGACCGTAAGGCTGCAACATGCAGCATCAGCGCGCCGAAACCATCCAGGGGAGATACTATGAAACGATTACTATCTTATATCCGGGACTACAAGGTCCGCGCCGTCCTGGCGCCGCTGTTCAAGTGCCTCGAGGCGTGCTTCGACCTTTTCGTGCCGCTCGTCATCTCGAGCATGATCGACCGCGGCATCCGGAGCGGCAACCTCGGCTATGTTTTCCGCATGGGCGGCCTACTGCTCGTGCTCGCTGCGATCGGCCTCCTGTGCTCCTTTACGGCGCAGTTCTTCGCCGCGAAGGTCGCGATCCACACCGGAAAGGGCCTGCGGAACGACCTTTTCAAACACATCAATTCACTCGGCTATCGTGAGATCGATACGCTCGGCACCAGCACCCTGATCACGCGCATGACCTCCGACATCAATGCCGTCGAGAGCGGCGTCAACATGGCGCTTCGTCTGTTCATGCGCTCGCCGTTCATCGTCTTCGGCGCCATGGTCATGGCCTTCACGATCAGTGCCCGCGCCGGCCTTATCTTCGCGGTGACCATCGTAATCCTCTTCATCGTCGTCTTCGGCATCATCCTGACGACTGCGCCGATGTACCGCGCAAACCAGGGCCAGCTCGACCGTATCATGAAGACGACCCGTGAGAACCTCCTCGGCGTCCGCGTGGTCCGCGCCTTCAACCGCCAGGCCTCGGAGATCGACGAGTTCCGCCGTGAGAACGAGAAGCTCACCGCGATGCAGGTCAGCGTCGGCCGCATCTCCGCGCTACTGAATCCGGTGACCTACGTCATCATCAACCTCGCCGTCGTCTACCTCATCTATCGAGGAGGCGGCTTCGTCTATGAGGGTGCGATCACCCAGGGTGCCCTCGTTGCGCTCGTGAACTACATGTCGCAGATCCTCGTCGAGCTCATCAAGCTCGCGAACCTCATCATCCAGATCACCCGCGCCATGGCCAGCATGAACCGCATCGACGGCATCTTCGAGCTGCAGCCGGCTGTGTCCGACGCCAATGCTTCCGCCCGCGACGCAGTCACTGCGCCGTCGACTGTGACCGGCGCTGCTTCTGCGGCCAATGCTTCCGACCACAGCACAGTCACTTCTGCGAAGGACGCGGCATGCACGTCCGAGTCGTCGGCTTCCGCAGCAGCGACAGTGTCGCAGCGTAGCGGTAACCAGGACAGCCGCGTCCCGGAGGTCGAGTTCCGGCAGGCAGCATTCGCCTACACCGAGGGGGCCGAGGATGCGCTCCGCGACATCAGCTTCCGTGCGATGCCGGGGGAGACGATCGGTGTAATCGGCGGAACCGGCGCCGGCAAGACGACGCTCATCAACCTGATCCCGCGCTTCTACGATGTGACGGCGGGCGAGGTGCTCGTCTCGGGAAAGAATGTCCGGGACTATGCGCTCGAGACGCTTCGTGAGAAGATTGGCCTCGTGCCGCAGCGCTCCGTGCTGTTCCGCGGCACGCTCCGCTCGAACATGCAATGGGGGAAGCCGGATGCGACGGATGAGGAAATCTACGCCGCACTGAAGACCGCCCAGGCCTACGACTTCGTAGAGCAGAAGGGCGAGGGCCTCGAGCTCAAGGTCGAGCAGGAGGGCCGGAACTTCTCCGGTGGACAGAAGCAACGACTCGCCATCGCGCGTGCGCTCGTGCGTCGCCCGGAGATCCTGATCCTCGACGACTCCGCGTCCGCGCTCGATTTCGCGACGGATGCCGCACTCCGAAAGGCGATCAAGACCGACACCGAGAATATGACCGTGTTCCTCATCTCGCAGCGCGTGTCGACCGTCCGGAACGCCGACCAGATCGTCGTCCTCGACGACGGCCAGGTGGCCGGCATCGGCACCCACGCCGAGCTCTACCGGAACTGTCCGGTCTATCACGAGATCTGCCTGTCGCAGCTGAGTCAGGCGGAAGCCGAGCGCAGCGACGAGGCCGCGCAGACCGGCAGCCGGACAGAAGCACAGCCGGCATCCGCAGCAGCTGGTGGGCGTCCGGCCGCTGAGCGAAGTGACGATGTGGGGCAGAAGGCATTGGCCGAAGCACAGAACGCAGGAAAGGAGGCGCAGTGATGGCGAAGGGAAAACCGAGAAAAATGACCGCGGATGACGCGAAGACCATCAAGCGCATCCTTCATTATATCGAGAATTATCGCGGGCACGTGATCCTCAGCGTCCTGCTGGCGGCGGTGACTGTGGTGCTGACGCTGTACATCCCGATCCTGACCGGACAGGCCGTCGACACGATCGTCGGGCCGGGCGAGGTTGACTGGACGACGCTCCTGCAGATCCTCGAGCGGATGGGCTTCATGATCCTCGTGACGGCGTTCGCGCAGTGGGTCATGAACCACATCAACAACGTCGTGACCTTCCGCGTGGTGCAGGACATCCGCACAAAGGCATTCAACCACATCGAGGAGCTGCCGGTCAGCTACCTCGACGCGCACCCGGCGGGCGACCTCACGAGCCGCGTGATCACGGACATCGACCAGTTCTCGCAGGGCCTGCTGATGGGCTTCACGCAGCTGTTTACCGGCGTGCTGACCATCCTCGGCACCCTTGTGTTCATGCTCTCGATCGAGCCGTTCATCACCCTGCTCGTCATCCTGCTGACCCCGCTCAGCTTCGTGGTGGCGGGACAGATCGCGAAGCACACCTACAATTTCTTCCGGCATCAGTCGGAGAGCCGTGGCGAGATCACGGCCTTCACCGAGGAGATGATCGGAAACCTGAAGGTCGTGAAGGCCTTCGGGCATGAGGATGAGGCACAGGCGGAGTTTGAGAAGATCAACGAAACGCTGTCCGACTACAGCTTCAAGGCAACCTTCGTGTCGTCGCTCGTAAACCCGGCGACCCGCTGTGTGAACTCGATCGTCTATGCGGCGGTCGGCGTGAGCGGCGCGGTGATGGCGATCAAGGCTTTCATCTCGGTCGGCCAGCTTGTGTCGTTCCTGAGCTACGCGAACC
>CALAOB010000075.1 GCA_937927445.1 uncultured Oribacterium sp.
AGCGTCAGATGTGTATAAGAGACAGGGCGACGCTCGAGAAGCAGCCGGCGCTGTATCAGAACCTCGCCGCGTCTGCGAAGCAGCTCCGCATCGTCCAGCGCGTGAATCCGAGCGCGAAATGGGTGGCCCTCGTGGTGCTCATCATGGCCATCTGCGCGACGGCCTTCGGCATTGTCCGACTCCTGCAGGGCGGCACGACCGCGATCTACGTCGTGTTTTTCGGCTTCGCGATCATCTTTCTGCTCGCCGCGTCCCGTGTGCTGCCGAACGCGCAGAACAACGTGCGGAAGGTGCGGGAGGCCAATGCTTCGGCCGTGGCGCAGATGGAGAGCGCCCTGGTCGGTGAAGCCCTCGACGTGCCGGCCCGCTACGCGCACCCGATCGTGCTCGAACGCATGATCCGCGTGATCCGCGAGGGCCGCGCCGAAACCCCGGCGGACGCCCTCGACCTCGTGAAGAAGGACCTGCAGGCCCTGAACGCGAGCGTCACCGTCTCGCAGAAGGAGTATGACGAAGTCGTCGAAATCAAACCTATGTTTCTGAACGCGGACTATGCATAAGCTGTAAGCCATCGACAAGCTTCTGAACGAGACGATGCATAAACCGTAAGATATCGCCACGTTTCTGCCACATCATTATTCGGAGAAATCCAGTATGATAAACATAGTCAGTCAGGTGAACATGTGGCTGACGATGAGATAATTGGATCACAGAATAAGAGAGGACAGAAACATGAAAAACTGGAAAGTAGCCGCACTATCGCTGGTTTGTGCACTGAGTATGGTATCGCCGGCGCAGGCGGGAACATGGCAGTCGGCAGGCGACACATGGAGGTATCAGCAGGATGATGGCACGATGGCCGCAAGCACATGGATCCTGGATGATGATGGACGCTGGTACTATATGGATCAGAACGGAAACATGGTACGGAACTCCGTTACGCCGGATGGATATGTGACCGGCAGCGATGGCGCGTACATACCCGGGATGTGGCAGGACGGAGATGCTGCAGTGGCTCCGTGGGCTTATCAGCAGCTTCTGGGACGAGGCATGGATGTCGACTGGTCGAAGACGAAGCAGGGAAGAAAAGCCTATCAGTCAAAAACGGTGGATGACTTCAAAGCGTCTGGGGTGGATCATGTGAGAATACGCGTACGTGATGAGTTGACACCGGAAATTCTGGCAGGTCTTGATCGCCAGATTGAAGACTGTTTAAGAAGAGGCATGATCCCGGTGCTGGCTTATCAGGCAGACGCATTTAAAAATAATCCGTGTCAGGAAACGATCAATCAGGTCGTCAGCTGGTGGAAAACGGCGGCAGAGCATTACAGGACGAAATCGCATATGCTATCCTTTGATTTGATGATTGAGTCTTCCGATGCGCTGAACAAGCAGCCGGAAATGCTGAATCAGATGATCGAGCAGGTGGTGACGGCGATTCGCCTGAGTAACCCGGATCGAATCCTGATGATGTCGCCGCGACTTAGATCGGATCCGAGCTATCTCGGAGAGCTCAGAGTTCCGACGCAGGCCAATGGATATATGATGGCGGAGTGGCATTTCTATGCATCTGGCCCGAGTAAAACAAATGCCCGCAAATTATGGACGACCGGTACGGAACAGGAAAAACAGTTGATTTATGAAAAAATAGCCTATGCACTGCAGTGGCAGAGCGCAACAGGCATTCCGACCTGGGTCGGCGCCTGGATGCCTGGAAATTATAATGACGAGAATAATTATACCTTAAGTGAACAAATGGCATTTGCGTCATTTATGTGTGATTCGCTGCAGGCTGCCGGCATCCCGTTTGCGGTCAATTCAGATACGAAATTTTATGATCGGGAGACGGGCGTATGGCTGAATGAGATGGCATCACTTCGCCAGCTGATCTGGAGCAACTGAATTCGGAAATCAGGACATCTGTCAACGCGGTCAACGTTCCATTCTGAAAAACAGCCTGGATAAACGCTTACGTTTCCTTCAGATAACTACAATTGAGGCATATAGATGAAAAAAGATTTGAGGGAGTTATTAAAGCGGGATGGAGTGAATGGGCATTTACTTCAACTGGTTCAGGATTATGTGACCGAAGAGAATAAAGTGCCGCTGGACCAGGAAGTCGTGGCGAGAATCCCGACGCCGGAGTGTCCGTATTACGGCAGGGAGATCTGGGAGGCGGCGATGGCGGCGCTTCTCAGTGGGCGGAATCTGCTGCTGTCGGGGCCGAAGGCGACGGGAAAGAACATTCTCTGTGAGAATCTGGCAGCGCTGTTTGAGCGGCCGGTGTGGGATGTGTCGTTTCATGTCGGGATGGATGCGGCGTCGATGATCGGGGCGGACAGCTTCGACGGGAGCCGGGTCGTGTTCAAACCGGGGCCAGTGTATCTCGCGGGAAAATACGGCGGCTTCGCGGTGCTGGACGAGATCAACATGGCGAAGAACGAGGCGCTGGCGGTGCTGCACAGTGTGCTGGATCATCGGCGGGTCATCGATGTGCCGGGCTATGAGCGGCTACAGCTCGATTCGGCGACGCGTTTCATCGCGACGATGAACTACGGCTACGAGGGCACGCGGGAGCTCAATGAGGCGCTGGCGTCCCGTTTCCTCGTGATCGCCATGCCGATCATCTCGGAGGCGAATCTCTGCCGGGTACTCGAGGGACGCTTCCCGACGATTGAGAAGCGCTGGCGCGACCAGTTCGTGAAGCTCTTCTATGAGCTCAATGACAAGGCGGAGCACGCGGAGATTTCGGAACGTGCCGTGGACCTTCGTGGTCTGCAGGACGCGATCGGCCTCATGCAGCTCGGCATCTCGATCCGCACGGCCCTCGACATGGGCATCGTCAACAAGTGCTTCGACCCGCACGAGCAGCAGCTGATTCGCGACGTGATCACCGCGCGGATCCCGGACCGCGGCGGGAGAGAGGTGTTTGATTGAGAGGATGCCAGAAGCGGCCCTTCGGTGAGAATGCATATGCGGCATCGGTGAGAGTCTGATGGGCGACTGCATTGGACCAGGAAGCTTTCTGAGGTGAGGTATGGCTGGAACAGAGGACGAGCGGAAAAGAGCAGAAAATCTGGTGTGG
>CALAOB010000076.1 GCA_937927445.1 uncultured Oribacterium sp.
ATCCAGGATGAAGCGCTGAATGCGCAGGACATCGCCGGACCGGCGGAGGCCGCTGCCTTTTCCATGTCGCGCGCAGATGCGGCGGTGTTGAAGGCGGCCCTTCAGGCGACGCCGGAGCTCCGGGTGACCCTCGATGCGGACAGTGCCGTCACGGAAAACCAGCACTCCTACAACATCATCGGCACGATCCCAGGCGAGGACCCGTCGCAGATGATCCTCCTGTCGGCGCATTACGACTCTTACTTCAGCGGCTTCCAGGATGACAACACGGCGGTCGCCATGATGTTCGGCATCGCGAAGGCGCTCATCGACAGCGGCTACCAGCCGAAGAAGACCATCGTCGTCGCGGCGCTTGCGGCGGAAGAGTGGGGCATCGTGAACACGAAGTACGACTGGTCGACCGGTGCCTACCAGCAGGTCTTCCAGGTCCGTCCGGAGTGGCAGGGCAGGGTCGTGGCCGACTTCAACTTCGAGCTTCCGGCCCACGCCCACGGCCCGAAGGACGCTGTGCGCAGCGTCTACGAGTACGTGCACTTCCTCGAGCAGGCGATCGCCGACATCCCGGTGGACCCGGCGGCGTATCCGGAGGGGCTCGAGGTGCATGCGCCGATCCAGACGATGTCGGACGACTTCTCGATGGCCATCGCCGGCATCCCGTCCATGGTGAACGAGTTCACCGACAGCAGCTTCATGGAGACGCACTATCACTCGCAGTTCGATAATGAAGCCTATTATCACGAGCCGGTCTACCGCTTCCATCACCTCTTATACGGCACGCTGATTCAGAAATTCGACCAGCTGATCCTCCCGCCGATGGACTTTTCCGCGCTGTTCGAAGCGATGAACAGAAGCATTGACCTGCGCTACGCCGGCATCGTCGGAGAACTGGGCGCGGAGCTCGATGCCGTGACGAAGGAGGCGGCCACCCTCGGACGTACTGTGTACCGCTGGATCGATTCGGTCAATGCTTCCGGCGTGACACCATCCTGTGCCGGAGCGTGTACGGAGATCCTGATGAAGGCCTTCCGAAAGGCCCAGGACTCCTTCGTGCGCCTCGACTGGCAGGATACCGTCCTCTTCCCGCAGCAGGCGGTACGGCAGAACCTCACGCATATCAAGGATGCCATCCGCTGCCTCGAGCAGGGCGATGCCCGCGGTGCGCTCGATGCCATCTATGAGATCGACAACAACTGCTACGCCTTCCAGTTCGATGAGGAGGTGTTCAACTACTTCACGGACTACGTCTTCTGCCAGCCGAAGGAGCGCCTCCAGTGGGGCGCCGGACGGATCGTGCATCACGAAAATCTGTACCAGCTGGTGCAGAAGCTGAAGGGAAAGGCCGAAGGTGGTACGGCGGATTTCGAAGAGGAACTCCGCATCTTGAACCGCGTACGGAAGAACCAGGAAGCGTGCTATACTTCGGATCTCGAATACATGATCCGCGAAACGAGCAATATCATCCAGAGCCTGAAACAGATTTCAGCGCTCGCGGATGGAAAGGAAAGTTAATCAGGATTTATTATGGATAGTGACAAATTGTACCGCGTTAAAAAGGAAGACATCCCGAAGCTGGAGCGACTGCTGACGGTCTGCTTCGCGAAGGATCCGCTGTACTGTAAGCTGATTCCGGATGAGGACACGAGAAAGCGCCTGCTGCCGGAGCTGTTCCACTGTGATCTCGAGGAGATGTTCGAGACCTGCGAAATCTTCGCGGACAGCCCGGAGCTGAACGGTATCCTGGTCGTATCCGACGAATCGGAGCCGTATAATTTCTTCCGCTATTATCTGACCGAGCTCCGCGCGAACCTAAAGACCGACGAGTACCTCATCAAGGAGGACCCGAGCCTCCGGGCCTTCTGGAACTTCGTCCTCGGCAAGGACTACCTGAACGAGAAATGGACCGACCAGCTCCATCAGGAAGAGCGCATTCACATCATCTACCTCGCCGTCGACCCCGAGAAGCAGCATCACCACATCTCCTCGATCCTCATGGACGAGGCCATCGCCTACGCCGACGCCCATCACCTCATGATGTCCCTCGAGACCCACAACGAGCACAACATCGCCATGTACGAGCATTTCGGCTTCAAGCTCTACGGCGTGATGGAAAAGCACTTCGACCTCAAGCAGTACTGCCTCATCCGAGAGGTGCAGTAGACCCCTTGAAATCAGACCATATTCCCGATATAATATTTTTGTCTGTGCGTAAGCACGATACAGGAGGTAGTGACCATGGAGCTGAAACGAATACTCGCGATTCTCGCACTGGTCATCATCGCGTTTCTCCTCGTCGCCGTATTGTATTTCGCGGTGACCGGAGCGACACAGTATCTTCTGGCCTGTTTATTCTGTCTGGTCGTTGTACCGGTGGTGATCTACATTTTCATCTGGTTCACGAAGCTGACAAACAAAAAATAACACAGGATGTTCTGGTCACGAATCTCTCACATACATCCGGGTGAGGACGCCCGCGGTGGACTGTGTCAAAAAGGTGAAGAACATCCATAGTATCCATACGCGGATGCTATCCTTAGGAGGATTCACATGGTAAGAGCAATCGTTGGAGCAAACTGGGGCGACGAGGGCAAGGGCAAGATCACCGATATGCTTGCCGAGACCTCGGATATCGTTGTACGTTTCCAGGGTGGCGCAAATGCCGGCCATACCATCATCAACAATTATGGTCGTTTCTCACTCCACCTTATGCCGAGCGGCGTATTCTATAATCACACCACATCCGTACTCGGAAACGGTGTCGCACTCGATATCGAGAAGTTCTGTGCAGAGCTGAAGTCCATCGTCGACGCCGGCGTCCCGACTCCGAAGATCCTGGTATCCAACCGTGCACAGGTCATGATGCCATATCACGTTCTCTTCGATACACTCGAGGAGGCGAGACTCGCTGGTAAGAGCTATGGCTCCACGAAGTCCGGTATCGCACCTTTCTTCTCTGACAAGTATGCAAAGATCGGTCTTCAGGTAAACGAGCTCTTCGATGAAGAGGTCCTCCAGGATCGTCTGCACAAGGTCGTTGAGATCAAGAATGCGATCCTGCGTGAGCTCTATCATGCACCGGAGATCAGCTATGATGAGCTCCTCGAGGAGATGCACCGTCAGAGAGATATGATCGCACCGTATGTGGCCGATACCTCGAAGTTTCTGCGTGAGGCACTGAAGGAAGGCAAGACCGTCCTGCTCGAGGGTCAGCTCGGTACCATGAAGGATCCGGATCACGGTATCTATCCGATGGTTACCTCCAGCTCCACACTCGCAGCCTATGGTGCCGTCGGTGCCGGCATCCCTCCATATGAGATCAAAGATATCGTCGCTGTAACGAAGGCATATTCCTCCGCAGTCGGTGCCGGTGATTTCGTTTCCGAGATTTTCGGCGACGAGGCGGATGAGCTTCGTAGAAGAGGTGGCGATAAGGGTGAGTTCGGTGCAACCACCGGACGTCCGAGAAGAGTCGGCTGGTATGACGCCGTCGCTTCGAAGTATGGCTGCCAGCTGCAGAGCGCGACCGAGGTCGCACTGACTGTCCTCGACGTTCTCGGCTACCTGAAGGAGATCAAGGTCTGCGTAGGCTACGAGATCGATGGCAAGGTAACCACGGACTTCCCGGTTACCCCGCTCCTTAACAAGGCAAAGCCGGTATACGAGACACTTCCGGGCTGGAACTGCGACATCCGCGGCATCAAGAACTATGATGAGCTTCCGGAGAACTGCAAGAACTACATCGACTTCATCGAGAAGCACATCGAGACCCCGATCACCATGGTTTCCAATGGTCCGGAGAGACACGAGATTCTGAAGAGAACCCCGAAGATCTGATCGTAGATCTCTGATTTATAAGTAAACGAGGCGCCCATTGCATCACTGCAATGGGCGCTTTTATGTATTCCCTGGCTTAAAACACAGCTGTCATCCTGCCAATGAAGATACCAGTTCCATCATGAGTATACGAAGTTTATAATTTTTTAATAACAGCATTGTTAAGAATTCTACAACTTATCTTTGACATCTATTTCACAGGATTGTATAATTTAGAACGAAATCTATGATTTTGTATGCACAATCTATAAAATCATATTACAGGAGAGCGTATAAACATGGCTAAGAAAGAAATATCTCAGGCAGTTATCCAGAGACTTCCTCGATATTATCGATATCTCGAGGATCTCATGGATCAGGGCATCGAGCGCATTTCGTCGAACGAATTAAGTAAGCGGATGAAGCTCACGGCATCGCAGATCCGTCAGGACCTCAATAACTTCGGCGGCTTCGGCCAGCAGGGCTACGGCTACAACATCCGAAACCTTCACGATGAGATCGCGAAGATCCTGAACATCGATGAGGAGCACGAGATGATCATCGTCGGCGCCGGTCACTTAGGACAGGCACTGGCGAACTATACGAACTTCCGGAAGCGTGGCTTCATCGTGCGCGCCATCTTCGATCAGGACCCGACGGTCATCGGTACACGGGTCGGTGATGTCGAGGTGCTTCCGATGGAGAAGATCGACGAGGTCGTGAAGGCGTTCCATGTCAAGATGGCGGCGGTCTGCATCCCGAAGACACCGGCGGTGAAGGTCGTTGAACAGCTGATTGCGGATGGCGTCGTCGGCATCTGGAATTTCGCACACGTCGATCTCGAGGTCCCGGATAATGTCGTCATCGAGAACGTGCATCTCTCCGAGTCGCTGATGCGTCTCAGCTACCGTATGGGGGAAACCTACGGACGGAAAGCAGCCGGGGAAGAGGTCTGAGATGGTGATCGGTATCGGCACCGACATCCTGGAGATCAGCCGTATCGAGAGTACCCGGCGTACAGGCACGGAGAATCGTATTTTTACGGAGCATGAGCGCCGGCAGGCATCTGGAAGAGATTCCATGCTTGCCGGTGATTTTGCATGTAAGGAAGCGGTCGCGAAGTGCTTCGGCACCGGCTTCCGCGGCTTCCGCCCGATCGACGTCGAGGTGCTCCGGGATGAACTCGGGAAACCCTATGTCGTGCTGCACGGCGGTGCCCGCACGCTGTATGATGAGCTCGGCGGACGCTCGATTCAGGTCTCGATCTCCGACACAAAGGAGCTCGTCATCGCATTCGCCATACTGGAGGGTACAGATGGAAACAGAAAAGACGATCTATCTCAGGAAGATTCCGGCACGCCGGAGCGACAGTAATAAGGGGACCTACGGAAAGATCCTCGTGGCCGCCGGCTCAGAGGGGATGTGTGGTGCCGCCTACCTCGCCGGGCTCGCCGCCTATCGCAGTGGTGCCGGCCTCGTGCGCATCCTGACCCCGCAGTCGAACCGCCTCATCGTGCAGTCCCTGCTCTCGGAGGCAATCTTCACCGGCTACGATACAGACAGTGATTTCCACGCCCTGTCCGAGGCCAATGTCTCCTGGGCGGACATCATTGTGCTGGGGCCGGGCCTCGGCACCGAAGCACTGAGCGTGACGCTCGTCCGTGCGCTGCTACAGGCCATCGCAGCACAGTGCGATGTAGCGATGGACGAAAATGGAGTATTACTGAGCGAAGCTGAGGGAGCCGAAGAGGATACGGAGAAGAGCTCGATGTCTGAAAATTCGGCTCCATCAGGCAAAAAACCAGAGCACAGTTTGACAGATGAGCATCCGGAGTCATCCGAAAAAATGCGGTCGAAATGGCTTCGGAAATGCCCGCTTCTGCTGATCGACGCAGACGGTCTCAATATTCTGAGCGCCCGCCCGGAGCTGATGCAGCTCGTCGATCACATCGCGGCCCGGATCCCGGTGGTCGTCACCCCGCACCCGATGGAGATGGCGCGCCTCTCCGCGGCTTCACTGCAGGAAATCCTTCAGTGCCCGGCGCACGCGGCGGAAGCATTGGCCGAAGCACATGGCACGGTGACCGTGATGAAGGGCTCCGAAACCATCGTACTGGACGCAGACGGACACGCCTTCCAGAACCTGGAAGCGAGCCCGGCCCTCAGTAAAGGCGGCTCCGGCGACGTACTGTCCGGCACCATCGCCGGCGTCTATGCCGTCCTGCGCGCCGACCGGATCGACGCACTGAACGAAGCACCGGCAGAAGAGCAGCGCACACTCTGGCGCAGCATGGCCTTCGACGCCACCGTCACCGGCGTGCTCCTCCACGCAGAAGCCGGACGACAGGCCGCGAAGATCCACGGAACACATGGCGTCCTCGCACGCGAAACCGCAGACATGCTCGGCATCGTGATGCAGAGGTGAAGATGAATCCCCGTAACAGTTCATCCGCTCTAAGACGCAAACATGTCAGAAAAGCTTGATTCCACGCCGTTTTTACGTTATAGTACTAGAGTTTGATTTAAACATCGATCGATTTTATATATGTAATTGAGGAGAAGTATTATGTCAGGACATTCCAAGTTTTCAAACATCCGTGCTAAGAAGGAAAAGAATGATGCCGCAAAGGGCAAAATTTTCACCATGATCGGCCATGAGCTCGCACTGGCTGTAAAGGCCGGTGGACCTGACCCGGCGAACAACTCCAAGCTCGCGGCTGTCATCGCGAAGGCGAAGGCAAACAACATGCCGAACGACACCATCAACAGCGGTATCAAGAAGGCAGCCGGATCCATGGATGCGGATAACTTCGAGGAGCTTCAGTACGAGGGCTACGGCCCGAACGGCGTAGCGATCATCGTAAAGGTTCTGACCGATAACAAGAACCGCGCTGCAGCCGATGTACGTTCTGCATTTACGAAGGGTCATGGTTCACTCGCAACCCAGGGCGCCGTTTCCTTCATGTTCGACGAGAAGGGCCAGATCATCCTCGACCGTGAGGCCATGGACGATATGGATAAGGACTTCGACACCCTCATGGATATGGCCATCGAGGCAGGTGCCGAGGATATCACCGACGAAGAGGATTCCTACGTGATCATCACCGATCCGGCGGATTTCGAGACCGTTCGCGAGAACATCGAGAAGCAGGGCATCCCGATGGCAGAAGCGGACGTCGTGATGATCCCGCAGAACTACGTATCCGTTACCGACCCGGAGGTCGTAAAGGGACTTCGCAGAACCCTCGACCTGCTCGACGCATCCGAGGACGTTCAGACCGTATATACCAACTGGGAAGAAGAAGGAGAGGAGTAAATTTTGCATCCGCAAAATTTACGACGAAAGGAAAAAGACCGCATATGCGGTCTTTTTTAATGCGAAAAAGTGAACTTCAGATGCTGTGCCACGGAGGACTGCCACCAGAAACCATACGAAGAGTTCGTGAAAAATCAAAATTGTCCCCCTTAGAACCAGTTGGAGTAATTTTTCCTTAGCACTCTCTGCAACACTGAGTTTTCATAAAGAAAACTCAGTCGTTTGCAGAGAGCCTACTGGTTCTTAGGGGGACGATTTTAGATTTTCCCGAACTCGTAGTACTGTGTTTCTGGTGGCAGTCCTCCGGGGTACAGCGTACTGCATTCCTTGCGGCAGCCACGAACGCGCAGTACTGTGTTTCTGGTGGCAGCCCTCCAGGGCGCAGCACTTCAATCACTCAGCGAGTAAATTCTTCGGCTCCACCGTCACCGACCAGTTCGTATGATAGATGACGAAGCCCGGCGCCTGATTCGGCACCTTCCGGAGATTCTTCCGGATCGTATAATCAACCTCGACCTTCGGATCCTCCCGGTGAGAAGAGAAGTACGCCGCGAGTTCCGCCGCCTCGATGAAGACCCGGTCCGGCACCTCCTCCATCGGCTGCCCGCCCGTCTTCACGATCACATGCGAACCCGTGACCCCCTTCGCGTGGAACCAGAGATCCCCACCGTCGCCGAGCCGGAAGCTCACATCCTCATTCTGATAATTATTCTTCCCGATGAAAAGCTCATAGCCATCACTCGTTACCCAGTGGTACGGCTTCGACTTCCGCTGCAACCGGTTCTTTCCCTTCCCCGGGGCCTTATGCAGGAAACCGAAATCGATCATCTCCCGACGAATATCCTGCAGATCCTCCTCGGACTCCGCGATGTCGAGTGCCGTCCGAATCGACTCGAGATGCTCGACCTCCTTCCGCGTCTCCTCGAGCTGCACCGTCACGTTCTCCTTCGTACGCTTCTGCTTCTGGTACTTCTCGAGATAGCGCTTCGCATTCTCCGCCGCCGAAAGATCCTTCTGCAGCGGAATCGTGATCTCACTGTTCGTATAGTGGTTCTCGCAGACCAGATGATCCTCCCCGCCCTGCAGCGAGTAGCCGTAGGTATGCAGCAGCTCCCCGTACACACGATACTTATCCATGCCCTCGGTATCCCGGAGCTGCTTCTCCTGGATCATCAGCTTCTTCCCCGCACGCTCCATCAGCGTCGTCAGCACCTTGCGGAGATCCGTCGAACGCTGCCGGATCCGGGAGCTCTTATCCTTCTCGCTGTAGAAGCGGCGGATGACCTCGCTCATCGAATCGAAGTGCTCGACCTCGAACGCGGCGTCCTCCTCATACAGCGTGAGATCGAAGGCAGAGAAGTCCGTCGGTACTTCGTCCTGGTAGACGATGACCGGATCCGGCTGCCGCTCGATCGCAACTTCTTCTATAATATGATGGAAGCTTTCATACAGTGCGGCCAATGCTTCGGCCGGCTGGCAGTTCGCGGAGAGGTCCGGATCGACCCCGGCACGGTGACAGAGCTCGGAGGCCGTCAGCGGACTCAGTCCCGTGATGTGATGGAAGAGGGCTTTGAAGACCGGCTCCGGCTGCTGCGCGAGCAGCGCACAGAAGGATGCCTCATCGAGCGCGAGCGGATTCTTCTTTCCACCCGCATCCGGGATGAAGTACGGACGATTTGGCAGCACCTCCCGCACCGAGGACTGGGAAGCGGAGATACGCTTCACGGAATCAATGATGCTGTGGTCATCGCGGAGCAGGATGATGTTTGAGTACTTGCCCATCAGCTCGACCGCGAGGTAACGCTTACCGAGATCACCCATCTCGTCGAGATGCTCGATGGTGAAGATGATCACACGCTCGAGTCCGTCCTCGTGCAGCGCCTGGTCCGGCTGCCGCACGTCGAGGATCGCACCGTTTCCGATGTGCTTCCGGAGGGCCATACAGAAGGTCGGCGCATTGATCGGCGCCGGCTTCGCATCCTCCGTGAGGGTGCAGAGCGGAAGGGACGGATTGACCGAGATCTGTACCTTCACATTATCCTTCTGATTCCGCACCGTCAGCTGGATCTCATCCTTCTCCGGCTGCGTGATCTTCGCGATCCGACCGCCGATCAGACGCTCACGAAACTCCTTTACGGTCGCTGAAACGACCAGTCCATCATATGCCATAGCACATCGCCTTTCTATTTCGAAAACTTTACTTCTAAATTATAGTAGACTATAATTTATTACATATGACTAAAAAACGCAAGCCGCCCTCGGGCAGGCTGTGCACATCGAGGTAATCTATGAAATTAAAAAGTATGACCGGATTCGGACGCGCTGAGGTCTCGAACGACCAGTACCGCCTGTCCGTGGAAGTGAAGTCGGTCAATTCCCGTTTCCTGGATCTCAGCATCAAGATGCCGAAGAAGTTCAACGCACTCGAGGCCAATATCCGAAATACCGTGAAGGAGTACATCTCCCGTGGTAAGGTCGACCTTTTCATCACCTACGAGAGTTTTTCCGAGAAGGGAAAGGCCCTCCGGCTCGACCTTCCGCTCGCGAAGGAGTACCTGGAGTCCATGCGGACGCTGGTGAACGCGCTTGGTGTCGAGGACAATGTCAAAGTCACCAATCTGGCGGCGCTGCCGGATGTGCTCGTGCTTTCGGAAGAGTCCGAGGATGATGAGGCCCTCTGGGAGAGCCTGAAGCCGTCCCTCGTCGGCGCACTCGAGCGTTTCTCCGAGACCCGCGTGATGGAGGGCGAGAATCTCCAGAAGGACCTCCTTGGAAAGCTCGCTGAGATGGAGGCCATCGTGAACCGCATCGACGAGCGCTCACCGGAGATCACGGCTGCCTATGAGACCCGCCTTCGTGCGAAGGTGTCGGAGCTTCTCGAGGGGACCGGCATCGACGAGGCCCGCATCGTGCAGGAGGTGACGATCTACTCGGATAAGATCTGCACCGATGAGGAGCGGGTACGTCTGCACAGCCACATCAAGAACATGCGGACGAAGCTCCAGAATGGCGGCCTCGTCGGACGTGAGCTGGATTTCGTCGCACAGGAGATGAACCGTGAGGCGAACACGACCCTAAGTAAGGCGAACGACCTCATCGTATCGGAGGATGCGATCGGGCTGAAGACCCTGATTGAGAAGATTCGTGAGCAGATTCAGAATCTGGAGTGACGGCGTTTGTATCAGACAAACGCCGAAACGACATCCCACAGAACGTGGCCCTCAGGGCGGCGGAGCGCAGCGGGGATGGCCAGGTGAATCAATGGATGATGTCACGTCGGAAGCATTGGACAAAGAGGAAGGAAATACATGGAAAAGGGAGTTTTAGTTGTGATTTCCGGCTTTTCGGGAGCCGGCAAGGGAACGCTGATGAAGCAGCTCGTTTCCCGCTATGATCAGTATGCACTGTCGATTTCGGCGACGACGCGTCAGCCGCGCGAGGGCGAGCTCGATGGCCGCGAGTACTTCTTCAAGACGAAGGAAGAGTTCGAGGAGATGATCGCACAGGATGCGCTCGTGGAGTACGCGCAGTACGTCGAGCACTACTACGGCACACCGCGGAAGTACGTTGAGGAGAACCTCGAGGCCGGCAAGGATGTGCTGCTCGAGATCGAGATCCAGGGTGCGCTGAAAATTAAGGAGAAGTTCCCGGATGCGATGCTCATTTTCGTCACACCGCCATCGGGTGAGGAGCTCCGCCGCCGTCTCGTGGGACGTGGTACGGAGACCATGGAGGTCATCGAAAAGCGCCTCCGGAGAGCGATGCAGGAGTCGGAAGGCGTCGAGGCCTATGACTATATATTGGTAAACGATAATATTGACACTTGCACCGAAAAATTGCATAATCTCATACGTGCCGCGCACGAAAAGGGCAGCCGGCACATGGATATTATTGAGAATGTAAGACAGGATCTGAGGAGGATGGAACATGTCACAGCAAACATATAATGACCTGATTGATGCAGCGAAGAATACGAACGCCATTCAGGATGACACAGATAAGCTCGTAGAGAGCCGTTACGCGGCCGTGATCGCCAGCGCAAAGCGTGCGCGTCAGATCATCGACGGCGCAGATCCTGTACTTCCGAACGCAGAGGGCAGAAAGCCGCTTGCGATCGCTGTCGAGGAGCTCGCTCGTAATCTCGTGACCATCAAGCGTGGTACCGAGGTCGATGACGATCCGAAGATCGCGGCAAGAGAGAACCCGGGCTTCGCCTTCGCCCTCGACGAGGACAGCGAGGACGAGGACAGCGAGGATATCAAGCTGATGCACGATGCGCATGCAGCTTCCTCTGAGGATGACTACAACTCCGACAGCGAAGCATAATATATGAAGATTCACATGATATCCCTCGGCTGTGATAAGAACCGGGTGGACAGTGAGAAGATGCTTTCCAACCTGCTCGAGAAGTATCCGGGCAGTGAGCTCACCGACGATCCGGCTGAGGCAGATATTACAGTCATCAATACCTGCGCCTTCATCGGGGATGCGAAGGAGGAGAGCATCAACACCATCATCGAGAATGGTGAATATAAAGAAACAGGCAATCTCAAGAAGCTCATCGTGGCGGGCTGCCTCGCAGAGCGTTACCGTGAGGAGATCCGGAAGGAGCTTCCGGAGGTCGATGAGGTCATCGGCGTGAAGGAGTATGTCGAGCGTCTGGATGTGCAGATGAAGCGTGTCGAGAATGCGGAGAACTATACCGCGTATCTCAAGATCGCCGAGGGCTGCGACAAGTGCTGTACCTACTGCATCATCCCGAAGCTGCGCGGACACTACCGCTCGGTACCGATGGAGCACCTCCTGGAGGAGGCGCAGCGACTCGCTGCCGAGGGCACGAAGGAACTGATCCTGGTGGCCCAGGAGACGACCCTCTACGGTGTCGATCTCTATGGAAAGAAGAGCCTGCCGGAGCTGCTGAACCGGCTTTCGGAGATCGAGGGCCTCGAGTGGATTCGTATCCTGTACTGCTACCCGGAGGAGATCACGGAGGAGCTGATCCGGACGATCCGTGATAACCCGAAGGTCGTGCACTACCTCGATATCCCGATCCAGCATGCTTCGGATAAGATCCTGAAGAACATGCATCGCCGGACCCGTGAGGCGGAGCTCCGTGAGCGCATCACGACGCTTCGTCGTGAGATCCCGGACATCGCCCTTCGGACGACCCTGATCACCGGCTTCCCGGGCGAGACCGAGGAGGACTTCGATATCCTGAAGAACTTCGTCACGGAGATGCGCTTCGACCGCCTCGGTGTCTTCCCGTATTCACAGGAAGAGGATACGCCGGCTGCGGAGATGGAGGGCCAGGTACCGGAAAAGATCAAGCTTCAGCGGCAGGATGAGATCATGCGGCTGCAGCAGGGCATCGCCTTCGAGAAGGCGAGAGAGCAGATCGGACGAGAGCTGAGGGTCATCGTCATCGGATATGATCCGGAGCATAACGAGTATCTGTGCCGTTCCTACATGGATAACCCGGATATCGACAGTCTCGTCTACGTCGACGCAGGTGAGTATCATAACGAGCTCAGCGGTGATATGATGTACTGTCGTATCATCGATGCGGATGGTTATGATCTGATAGGAGAGAGAATCTGATGAATCTGCCGAATAAACTGACTTTATTACGTGTTGTACTGATTCCGCTGTTTGTGGTACTGCTGCTCCTGGAGGGCGGACAGAACTACACGCTCCGCATCGCGGCGCTGATTGTGTTCTGCATTGCCTCCTTCACGGATTTCCTGGATGGTCAGATCGCACGCCGTAACAATCTGGTGACGAACTTCGGAAAGTTCATGGACCCGCTCGCGGATAAGCTGCTGGTCTGCTCTGCGCTGATCTGCATGATCGAGCTCGGTCAGCTTCCGTCCTGGTACGTCATCACCGTGATCGCCCGTGAGTTCATCATCTCCGGCTTCCGTCTGGTGGCCGCCGACAACGGCATCGTGATCGCCGCTTCCTGGTGGGGCAAGTTCAAGACGACCTTCCAGATGCTCACGGTCATCCTGCTGATCCTGAACATCCCGGCGCTGCATACCGTGACGATGATCGTCGCAGGCATCGCCTTCGTTCTGACGCTGGTTTCCCTGCTTGACTACATCGCGAAGAACTATAAGGTCATCACCGAGGGCGGCATGTAAGGAGAGAATCCGATGATTTTTTCTAAGCACATGTACTATGGAAAGCATGCGGCAGAGCACCGGTCCTACATCCTGGACAACCTCCGGAAGGGCCATTTCCAGCCGGGGGCGTACGTGATCGTTCGTGCACCGGAGCCCAATCTATATGAAATCTACAATCAGGCCATGTTCCTGAATCCGAAGCTCGATACGGAGGCGGTCGAGGTACTCGGGATCGGCTATGGCTATCGGGATGCGATCGACTGCGTCACACAGATGCTGAAGGATCGTCACATCCTGTAAACACGAGGAGGACAGCAGATGCTTTTATTCACGATATTAAAAGTCATCGGGCTCGTCCTCCTCTTTCTTTTGCTGCTGATCCTGCTTCTCCTCGCACTCGTTCTGCTGGTCCCGATCCGCTATGCGGGCGCCGGCCATAAAGGTGAAGAGAAGAACGATTACGCCGCGCATGTCGATGTGAGCTGGCTTCTACGTAGCGTGCAGCTCCACGCCGGTCTCACCCCGGCGGGCCTTGCATATTACCTCCGCATCCTCTGCTTCCGTCCGATAGACAGCCGTCCACCGGACATCCCTCCGGCCAATGCCTCCGACGAGAGCTCGCCACAATGCGAGGAGGAGCCGTCGACGGAAGATACAGCGGCCAATGCCTCCGACGAAACCTCGTCCCGAAGCGAGGGGATGACGGCATCGAGCGATGCAGTGGTGCATGCTTCCGACGAGATTTCAACAGAAAGTGAAGAGGAAGTACCATCAACGGACGGTACAGAGACGGATGCTTCTGGTGAGACTTCTTCGCGACAGACGGAAGAAAACATGCAGGATGCTTCTGACGGAGCGAAATGTCGAAGTGAGGATGTAGAGGTCGACAGCATTGAACTGAAAAGCTGTCCGGAGCCAGAACCAGAGGCAAAGGATGAAACGACGGTCCCGACATCGGACGATCTGACAACCGAAGGTGAACCTGGACCAGACGAAACGGATGAAACGTCGAAAGACGAAAACGATCAGGAAAGCGAAACGAAGAGTACATCCTCCGCGGCGGAAGCACCGAAGAAAAAGAAGAGGAAAAAATCTTCATTTACTGATAGAATAAAGAGAATCTGCGAAAAGGTTTCCTCGCTTCGTGAGGCGGTGGAGGATGAGGAAAATCAGAAGGCGTTCCGTCTGCTGCTGTCCAGGGTGAAGTACCTGCTCCACCATCTTCGGTTCCGTAGGTTTGAGGGAGGGCTCGTGTTCGGCTTCGATGATCCGGCGATGATGGGACGGATTCTCGGCGTGCTCAGCCTGTTCTACCCGCTGTACGGGGAAAGATTCACGATCACGCCGGTGTTTGACCATACGCTGTTTGAGGGGGAGATCGCACTGAAGGGACATGTGCGGCTCATCCATATCCTGATCGCGGCGATCCAGCTGATGATGAATAAGAAAATACGCGGGCTCGTGCTCGATCGTATATAAGGAGGCTCACTATGAGTGATTCTACGAATGTAAAAGAGATACTCGATACCATGTTTAAGGGCATGGATGGCTTCGTGAATTCGAAGACCGTCGTCGGTGAGCCGGTGAAGGTCGGCGATGCCACCCTGATTCCGCTGATCGAGGTCAGCTGCGGCATGGGTGCCGGCGGCTACGTGAAGGAGAAGGATGCGAAGAACGGCGATGGTGGTGCGGGCGCACTGAGCTCGAAGATCACCCCGACTGCGATCCTCGTGCTTCAGAATGGCAATACGAAGCTCGTCAATATCAAGAATCAGGACGCCATCACGAAGCTCCTCGATATGCTTCCGGAAACCATCGATAAGATCACCGGCGGCAACCGTATCTCGAAGAGTGCGCAGGCGGCCGCGGACGAGATGGCCGGAAAAGCGGAGTCAGAAACCGTCGTAGAGGATGCAGAAACCCTGTAATGCCGGTATACTGACTTTACATTTCAGCTTGCAGGTAACAGTTCAGCCGGGGTGACTTCTTCACTCCGGCTGATTTTTAAGGGACGCC
>CALAOB010000077.1 GCA_937927445.1 uncultured Oribacterium sp.
AAGTAGCCCTCCGGCCGTTTGAAGGTCGAGCCCGCCGACGCCTTGTCGAGCGGCTGCTTCTCCTTCCGCCGGTTCTGGAAATCGGCCATCCGCGCCTGGATCTCGGCCGGGTCGCCCTTTCTCAGTGCCAATGTCGCCGCCACGACAACATACCCGCTCTCAGGGATCACACTATGCCGGTAGCCGAGCTCGAGCTCCGCCGGCGTCAGGGTCTGAAGCTCCCCCTCCGGTGTCAGGACATCCACAGAGTACAGTACGTCCTTCATTTCCGTACCATACGCACCCGCGTTCATCGTCACGGCACCACCGAGGGTACCCGGGATGCCGCGCAGAGCCTCCATACCAGCGAGCTCCTGCGACGCCGCAAACTGCGCCGCCTTGCTGAGCAGGGTGCCGGCCAGCACGCGGAGATAGTAGATTTTTTCATCCGCTGCTGTCGCATTCACCTGTTCTTTCACTGCGGTCGCATTCACAGCCTTCACTTCCGTCGCTGTGGTTTTCGTACTTCCGGTCGCGGACGACGACCCGCGAAGCGACGATGTCGCCTCGGAAGCATTGGCCTCCGGAAGCAGCTCGATGCCCTCCAGCGCACGGCCGATCTCAACGACCACATGGTCGACGCCGGCATCGCTTACCAGCAGATTCGTGCCGTTTCCGATGATGTCATACGGGAGCTTCTCTTCATAGAGGAAGCGGATCAGCTTCTGAAGCTCCTCGATATCCTCCGGAACCACATAGACCTTCGCCGGGCCACCGACCCGGAAACTCGTATGCTGTTTCAGAGCTTCATTTTTCAGTATTTTCATAAATCAGTTTCCGTTCTTCATGTTCGCGGTAACGCGCTCGTAGAGCACCTGCGCCGCGTTGTAGCCCATCTTCTTCGCACGGTTGTTGACCGCAGCACACTCGACGATGATGGCGACATTACGACCCGGGCGAACCGGGATATCGTAGCAGATCACCTTGTTGCCGAGGAACTCGGTGTAATTATCCTTGAGGCCGAGGCGGTCGTAATCCTTATCCTTTGACCAGTCGGCGAGCTTGATGACCATGTTGATGCTCTGGGTATCCTTCACACACTCGACACCGAACATCTGCTTGACGTCGATGATACCGATGCCTCTGAGCTCGATGAAGTGCCGTGTGATGTCTGGCGCACTGCCGACGAGGGTATCATCCGATACCTTGCGGAGCTCGACGACGTCATCCGCCACGAGACGATGGCCACGCTTGATGAGCTCGAGCGCCGCCTCGGACTTACCGATACCAGAATCGCCCATGATCAGCACGCCCTCGCCGTATACATCGACGAGCACGCCGTGCACGGAAATCATCGGTGCCATCCGGACCTTCAGCCAGCTGATGATCGTCGCCTCCAGCTCCGTCGTCATGCGCGTCGACTGCAGCAGCGGGATGCCCGCGTTGCGGCACGCATCGATCATGCAGCTGTCCGGCTCGATGCCACGCGCATAGATGATAACCGGAATCGGATACTTCGACAGCGCAGCATACTTTGCACGGCGCTCCGGTGCATCGAAGGTCATCAGGTACGCGGTCTCCACATTACCGATGATCTGCACACGCTCAGAATCAAACTGGTCGAAAAATCCCGCAAGCTGTAACGCCGGACGGTTCACATCCGGAATCGTGATAAATTTATGGTCTGTATCGATATCCGGTGTCAGATTTTTGAGCCCTTCCTTCTCGATCAGCTCTGTCACACTCACCTTATCTACTGTCTGCATCTTCATCTCTCCTTCATGTCTCTTCATCTGGCTGATTTCAGCATACTCTGGTGCTGCTTATAGACATACATAAGATTAAGTATATTTTGTTGAAGGGCAAAAATCAACTGCGAGGCACGCGCGACGATACAGCCGCGATACACTATGCCATGACCGAAGCCGGGCCGTGGTGGAACGGAGGGCCGATCACGCATTTCGGGTCTGTCAACCACGCTTTCTGCAAGGGACGTCGAACCAGCGCCCGATACTCGGCCTGTTTTCCTGATGGAAAACAGACCTCAGACAATTCGGTCGCACATAGGACATTGGGACGTCCCTAGCAGAAAGCCTGGGACAGACATCGAAATGCTCTACGGTCCCTCCGTCCTCACCACGGCCCGGCTTCGGAATCTACGTTTTGTTTTTCCGGTGCATACAAATAGCATCCGGTCGATGCAGGCACGTTTCTTACTTTTCTAACTTTTTTCAGCTTTCCGGCGCGTATGTAAATGGCAGGTCGAGGAGCTTCTGCTGAAGCTCTATGGATTCCTGGCCGGGAACGCTGGAGTAAAGGGCGATGGTGCCGGTATCGTCGGAAGCATTGACGAGATGCGCTTCCTGGAGGCGGCGCTTCGTTTCGCGGGCGGTTCCATAGGCACCGTCGTAGAAGGTGAAGTCATAGCCGAGGGCGTTTCGGATGGCGTCCATCGCGAAAGGAAAATGCGTGCAGCCGAGGACGACGCTGTCGACGAGAAGACCGTCACCGCCGTCTTCCTGCTTGCGGAACGGGCGGAGGAGGTCCTGAAGATAGTGAAGAAGCTCAGCGGAGTTTTCCTTCCCGGCTTCCACGAGCGGGACGATGCCCGGTGCGGCGACCGGATGGATCTCGGCGGCATCACTGAATCGACCAATCAGGTGGTGCAGTCTTTCCCCGTGAATAGTGGATGCAGTCGCGAGCACGAGCACGCGAGGATGCTTCGTTTCGGCGTGATCCACCGCAGATTTTACCGCCGGTTCCATGCCGATGATGATCAGCTCCGGATACTTCGCGCGAAGCCAGTCGGCAGCGGCTGAGGTCGCTGTGTTGCAGGCAATGACGATGGCCTTGCAACCATGTGCCAGAAGGAACTGAACATTGGCATCCGACATCTCGCGGATACGCGCCTCTGGCTTATCGCCGTAAGGTGCATGGATGCTGTCACCAAAGAATATATAATTTTCGTTCGGCATATCGTGCCGGAGGATTCGAAGGACGGAGATGCCACCAACACCGGAATCGAAAACGCCGATCGGAGAGCTTGAATTCATATCATTTACTTCCTGTTATATCGCATTCTTTCTATTATTCGTATCTTAGTTCATTTGGTGCGGTTCCGCAACTCACAGAACTTCCGCTTGCACATTCCGGACGAGTATGCTATAGTCCATAGGTATTTGTAAAACTATGTATGAGGTGGTGAAGATTTATGAAAATCGCACTTGTCATTATATTCTGTATTTTAGGCGTTGCTCTTTCCGCGATCATTCTGATGCAGGAAGGTAAGAGTGAGGGTCTCGGAGCGATCTCCGGCATGGCCGACACCTACTGGGGCAAGAACAGAGGCCGTTCCATCGAGGGCGGACTGGAGAAGTTCACGAAGATCGCAGCTGTGCTCTTCTTCGTCGTAGCGCTTGTTCTCGACGTTATCTGGTAATGACGAATAAGATTTGATACGATGTACCTGCATACGTTTTGTATGCAGGTATTTTTTTAACCGTTCCGCACCAGCGGAAAAAGAACAGAAAATGGCCATGTATGGACACTTTTCTGCGGAACACGAACATATCATCAGACTGTAAAAAATAGAAAAGGAACTTATGCAGGATTATCAAAAGGAAAAACTCGCGAAGCTGATTGTGGATCTCGTGAAGGATCCGATCTATCAGCCGATGAAAGCGAAGGAAATGGCCATGCTGATCGGTATTCCGAAGCCGGAGCGTGCCGCCCTCCAGGAGGTGCTGGACCGTCTCGTATCGGAAGGTCGCATCGGCATCTCCCAGAAGGGGAAGTATGGCCGCACAGAAAATTTCACACATGTCGGTACCTTCCATGCGCATCCACGTGGCTTCGGCTTCGTGTCGATGGAGGGCCACGAAAATGAGCCGGACATCTTCATTCCGGCCGATTACGTCGGTGAGGCGCTCGACGGCGACCGCGTACGCATCATCATCACCCGAAGTGCAGACGCGAGCCACCGCTCCGAGGGCCACATCACCCAGATCCTCGAGCATGCCAACAAGGAAATCGTCGGCTTCTATCATAAGAATAAATCCGTCGGCTTCGTCGAGCCGGACAACCGGCGGATCCTGAAGGACATCTATATCCCGCAGGGGAAGGACATGCACGCCGTAAACGGCCACAAGGTCGTCGTGAAGATCATGAACTACGGCGATGCGAAGCACAGTCCGGAGGGTGTCATCACCGAGATCCTCGGCCATGTCAATGATCCGGGCGTCGACATTCTCTCCATCGTCCGGGCCTACGGGCTCCCGGAAGCCTTTCCGAAGGACATCATGCGCGCTGCGGAGGCGATTCCGGAGACCGTACCGGAGGACATCATCGCGCGCCGCCGGCAACACGACTTCCGTCAGCTCACCACCATCACCATCGATGGCGAGGACGCAAAGGATCTCGACGACGCCGTGTCCCTCGAGTACGACGAGACGACGAAGCAGTACCGCCTCTACGTTCACATCGCGGATGTCAGCGAATATGTGACGGAGCACTCGCTGATCGATCAGGAAGCCCTGAACCGCGGTACCTCCGTCTACCTCACGGACCGCGTCATCCCGATGCTCCCACGTGTCCTCTGCAACGGCATCTGCTCCCTGAATCCGGAGGAGGATCGTCTGACCCTCTCCTGCGTCATGGACATCGACGCCAGCGGAAAGATCCTGAACCACGAGATCTGTGAGTCCGTCATCCGCTCCGACAAGCGCATGAGCTACAGCGGTGTGCACGCGATCCTCACGAACACCGAGCTTACGAACGGCGAGGACATCGCCTCCTACCTGCCGTATAAGCCGCTGCTCGAGCGCATGTACGAGTTGTCTCAGCTCCTCCGCAAGCGCCGCTACGAGCGCGGCGGCATCGACTTCGACTTCCCGGAGACGAAGATCATCCTCGATCCACAGGGCCACGTCACCGACATTCACCCATACGAGCGAAACGAAGCGCACATGCTGATCGAGGACTTCATGCTCGCGGCCAACGAAACCGTCGCCGAGGACTTCTTCTGGCAGCAGGTTCCGTTCGTCTTCCGTGTACACGAGAAGCCGGATGCCGAGAAGTTCCAGCAGCTCAGCCTCGCCATCGAGAACTTCGGCCACTTCTTCCGCATCCGCGACGACGAAAGCATCCGGCCGAAAGAAGTCCAGAAGCTCCTCGATGCCATCGTCGGCACTCCGGAGGAACCGATCATCAAAACGATGACCCTCCGCTCCCTCAAGCAGGCCCGCTACTCCACCGAGTGCTCCGGCCACTTCGGCCTCGCGGCGAAGTACTACTGTCACTTCACCTCCCCGATCCGCCGTTATCCGGATCTCCAGATCCACCGGATCATCAAGGAGGACCTCCGCGGCGAGCTAGACAAGCGCCGCCTCGAGCACTACAAGAACCTGCTCCCGGCTGTCGCCGACCGCTCTTCCACTCTCGAGCGCCGCGCCGACGAAGCCGAGCGAGAGACCGACAAGCTGAAGGAATGCGAGTGGATGCGTCACCACATCGATGAGGAGTTCGACGGCGTCATCTCCGGCGTCACGAACTACGGCATCTACGTGCAGCTCCCGAACACCGTCGAGGGCATGTGCGCCGTCCGCCTCATGGACTCCGACTACTACATCTTCCGCGAGGACAAGTATGAGCTGGTCGGCGAGCGTACCGGCTGCACCTATCGTCTCGGTGACCACGTCCGTGTACGGGTGCTCAATGCAGACAAACTCACACGTACCATCGACTTCCAGCTTCTGCGCCCAGAAGACAGCGAGTCGTGAACAACCACAGGTTGATTGAAAATCAGTGAAATTCCTGTCATACTAGGGTATATCCACACCCATAACGATTGAGGTAACACCATGGCAAATTATGGAAAAGAAGAAGGCACCAAGCTCATCGCCAATAATAAGAAGGCCTACCACGACTACTTCGTGGATGAGACCTTCGAGTGCGGCATCGAGCTCGCGGGCACGGAGGTCAAGTCACTCCGCCTCGGCCAGTGCTCCATCAAGGAATCCTTCTGCAGCATAAAAAACGGAGAAGTCTTCATCTACGGCATGCACGTGAATCCGTACGAGAAGGGCAACATCTTTAACAAGGACCCGCTGCGTGACCGCAAGCTCCTCCTCCATAAATCCGAGATCAATAAGATCCTCGGCAAGCTGAAGGAAGACGGCTACGCCCTCGTCCCGCTCCGCGTCTACTTCCGCCGCTCCCTCGTAAAGGTCGAGATCGGCCTCTGCCGAGGCAAGAAGCTCTACGACAAGCGCGCAGACCTCGCGAAGAAGCAGCAGAAGCGTGAACTCGAGCGCGACTTCAAGGGCGCGAACCTCCGTATCTGATCTTAAAAAAAAGACTTCGGATTTCTCCGAAGTCTTTTTTTAGTATTTTCAGCGTTCTGGGAACGAGCCTTCACGGCCCGCCTCCCGCGATCGATTCTATCGTGCTGAATCAGGAACGAAGGCTCACACCGAGGTGCTCGAGTCCGTTCAGAATCTTCTTTACGACGCCGCCGATCTCGTCGTCGGTAAGGGTGTGATCCTGCGCACGAAGCGTTACCTTGTAGGCCATGGACTTGAAGCCCGCGAGAACCTGTGCGCCCTCGTATACATCGAAGAGCTCGACGCGCTCGCAGAGCTTGCCTGCACGCTGCACGAGGATGTCCTCGATCTGGCCTGCCGTTACAGCGTGCGGTACGAGCATCGAGAAGTCACGGCTTACCGACGGGAACTTCGCGAGCGGAACGTACTTGGTGTCATCATTGACCAGCGGATAAACCTCCGGTATATCCACAACTGCGACGTACGCCGCCTCGCCGATCGCGTAGTTATCCAGCACCTCCGGGTGAACCTCACCGAGGTAACCGATCACATGACCATCGTAGATGATGTTCGCACGTCTGCCAGGGTGCAGGAACGGCTTCTCACAGCCGGCTGCATCATAGTGGTAACGGCCTGTGAGGCCGAGCTGATTGAGGATCACCTCGACATCGCCCTTCATCGTGAAGAAGTCGCCCTCTCCGATCTCGCCAAGGGTCAGAGTCATACGCTCATCCGGAAGCTCCGTGAGCGGCAGTGCCTTCGGGATGTAGATGGACGCCATCTCGTAGAGACGTGCATCGCGGTTACGACGGTTGTAGTTCGTGCTGAGGGAAGTCAGCATACCGTTCATGCTGGACGTACGCATCACCGAGAAGTCCTCACCGAGCGGGTTCTGGATCTTCACCTGCTGACGCTCCATCGCATCGGCCTGGAACAGGAGCTTATCATATACCTTCGGAGACTCGAAGCTGTACATGAAGGCCTGGGAATAGCCGAGGGCCTGTGCGTAGTGACGTACACGCTCGTTGACCGCGAGGTCCGGAGCCAGTCCGCCGGCGACATCGCCACCCGATGGAAGGGTCATGGCAACATTGGCATAACCGTAGAAACGGAGAACCTCCTCCGCGACGTCACACATACGGTGAATATCCTGACGGAAGGTCGGGGCGGTCACGGTCAGGGTGTCGCCATCCTCGCCGATCTCGGTCGCCAGCTCGATCTTCTCGAGGTAGGCCTTCATCTCAGCTGCCGTGAGGTCGAAGCCGATCAGGTGATTGATCTCCGACGCCTTGCATACCACAACGGACGGCTCACGCTTCACCGGATAGACATCGATGATGCCACCGACCACCTCACCGGCACCGAGCTGCTCGATCAGGGCACATGCACGGTTGATCGCGGACTCTGCGAGGTTCGGGTCGAGGCCCTTCTCGAAGTAGCCGGACGCGTCGGTACGATTGCCGACCTTACGTGCGCTTAAGCGAATGTTGGTACCGTCGAAGGTTGCGGCTTCGAAGACCATCGTCTTCACCTCGTCGGTAATCTTCGAGTTCTCACCGCCCATGATGCCGGCGAGACCGATCGCGCCCTCTGCATCGCAGATCGTCAGGATGCTGTGATCAAGGGTTCTCATCTGACCGTCAAGGGTCTCGAACTCATCGCCGTCCTGCGCGCGCTTTACGATGATCTCGTGACCACGGATCTTGTCGTAGTCATAGCTGTGCATCGGCTGACCGTACTCGAGCATCACATAGTTTGTGATGTCGACGATGTTGTTGATCGGACGGATGCCGGCGCTTGCGAGGCGGATCTGCATCCACTTCGGTGATGGTGCGAGCTGGATGTTCTTCACCATACGTGCGGTATAACGCGGGCAGAGCTCCGTATCCTCGACGGACACCTTGAGGTAATCGTGGATATCCTCTGCATTGCCCGACTTCTCCTCTGCCGGCATATGGAAGCTCTTGCCGAAGGTTGCGGCTGCCTCACGCGCGATACCGATCACGCTGTAGCAGTCCACACGGTTCGAGGTGATCTCATACTCGTGGATCGCATCGTTCAGTCCGAGCAGGGTCGGCGCATCCTGGCCGACTGCGGTGCCCTCCGGGAAGATATAGAGGCCGGACTCCGGTGCCTCCGGATAGAACTCACGGCTGGAGCCGAGCTCCTCGATGGAGCACATCATACCGTAGGACTCCACACCACGCAGCTTACCGGCATGGATCTCGATGCCATCCTCCGGAAGCGCGCCGCCGTCATGACCGCCGGCGACCTTGCCACCGTCGAGCACGACCGGCACCACATCGCCGACCTTCATGTTCGACGCACCGGTGACGATCTGGATAAGCTCGGACGCACCGACATCGACCTGGCAGATGACGAGCTTCGTCGCATCCGGATGCGGCTCGATTGACTCGATCTGTCCGGTGACGATCTTATCGAGGTTCTTATTTAAGATAGTACAGGTCTCGACCTTCGTTCCGGTCAGTGTCATCGCATCTGTCCACTCCTTCGGTGTACAGTCGAGATCCGGAACATACTCCTTGATCCAGTTCATGGATGTATTCATGCTATTTCCTCCCCTTCTTAGAACTGATTCAGAAAACGTGTATCATTCTCATAGAGAAGACGCATGTCATCGATTTCATACTTGAGCAGCGCGATACGCTCAAGGCCCACGCCGAACGCGAAGCCCTGGTACTCGTTCGGGTCGATACCGCACATCTCGAGTACGTGCGGGTGGACCATACCGCAGCCGAGGATCTCGATCCAGCCCTCGCCCTTACAGAAACGGCAGCCCTTGCCACCGCACTTGAAGCAGCTCACATCGACCTCTGCCGACGGCTCCGTGAACGGGAAGTGGTGCGGACGAAGCTTGGTCTTCGTCTCCGGTCCGAACAGCTCCTTCGCGAAGGTATCGAGGGTGCCCTTCAGATCCGCGAAGGTCACGTGCTTGTCGATGACGAGACCCTCGATCTGGTGGAAGGACGGGGAGTGGGTGGCATCCACCGCGTCCGAACGGAATACACGGCCCGGGCAGATCATGCGGATCGGGAGCTTGCCCTTCTCCATCACACGTGCCTGTACCGAAGAAGTCTGCGTACGAAGCAGAATGCCGTTTCCGATATAGAAGGTATCCTGCTCATCTCTCGCCGGGTGTCCCGCCGGGATGTTCAGCTTCTCGAAGTTGTACTCATCGTACTCGACCTCCGGACCCTCAACGACCTCATAGCCCATACCGATGAAGATACGCTCGACCTCCTCGAGGGCCTTCGTGTTCGGATGCGCATGACCATACTGCATCTTCTTTGCCGGCAGTGTCACATCGATCGTCTCCGCCGCCATCTTCGCATCACGCGCCTTCTTCTGAAGCTCCGTCATATGCTCCTGGAGCTCCTCCTCGACCTGCTGGCGCAGTGCATTGACCAGCTGACCGAACTTCGGCTTCTCCTCCGCACTCAGGTCCTTCATGGACTTCAGCAGCGAGGTGATCTCACCCTTCTTACCAAGGAAACGAACACGCACATCGTTCAGTGCATTCGTGTCCTGCGCTTCGCGGATACTCTCCTGCGCAAGCTTCTTCAGCTCTTCAAGCTTTGAATTATCCATCTTTTTCTCCTTCTCATCACCGTCAGGGTCACGGTATATATATGCAGCTCCACCTTGCAGAGCCATGATCACTTCACCACGCGTTTCCACTGTTCAGAAAAGATCCGCTGATTTCTCAGCCTGCTACTGCGCCGCCATCATCTCGCGCACGCCTATCACCGATCATTTCCCATACAAAAAATCCCTGCATGTCTTACGACACACAGGGACGAATCATCGCGGTACCACCCTTGTTCCCGCGGCCAATGCTTCCGACTCTACCTCGTCACGAAGCGCTGCCCACAGGCACTCACTATGCTTAACGCGCATCCACGTTCCGAACTACCAGCACCGCGCCTGCGCGCACGCCTTCCCCCGGACAACTCCAGTGCGAAAATTCGTATCAGAGATTTCTCAGACCGCTCGCAGCGTGTCACGGTCACTCTCTCAGGAGAAACGACTCTGAACTACTGAACACCTTCCATGTATTTATTCACTATAGGCTGTCTGACCCTCCAGCACATTATATGGAAGAAAATCAAACTTTCTATAGTTTATTTCCTGACCGCAGAAAAGTCAAGGGGGGCGTTCATCGGGGCATCCGTGAAGAAACAAGTGCGTCCAGTTTCGATTTGATTTATAATGAGCGGACAGAAGATAGATTTCTCTGAAGGAGATCAGAATGAAAGACTATTACATGGATCACGCGGCGACCACGCCGCTTTCGAAGGATGCGCTGGACGCGATGATGCCGTATCTCACCACGGATTATGGCAATGCTTCCACCGTCTACAGCTATGGCCAGCGCGCGAAGGCGGCGGTCGAGCGCAGTCGTCGTACCATCGCGGCGACCATCGGTGCGAAGCCATCCGAAATATATTTCACGAGCGGTGGCACCGAGTCGGATAACTGGGCGCTGATCGGCGCGGCTGAAGCAGGTCGTGAACAGCTTCACCAGATAATAAAGACACACGCTGACCGTGCTCTCATCTCATCGGCGATGTCTTCAACCGTCGAAACATCCTCACCTCAAACCGTCATATCGAAATCTCCATGCGGTCATATCATCACCGATCAGATTGAGCATCATGCGATTCTGAATACCTGCGCGTATCTCGAGAAGCGGGGCTTCGATGTAACGTATCTCCCGGTCGACCGTGAGGGCCATGTCGATCCGGATGCCGTGATGGCAGCGATCCGTCCGGACACGCTGCTCGTCAGCATCATGGTCGCGAACAACGAAATCGGTACCATCGAGCCGATCGCAGAGATTGGCGCACGTCTTCAGAAGCATGCGGAGGAGACAGGCCAGCGCATCCTCTTCCATACGGATGCCGTCCAGGCGTACGCCCATATCCCGCTCGATGTCGACGAACTGAGGGTCGATCTCATGTCGGCGAGCAGCCACAAGCTGAACGGCCCGAAGGGGATCGGCTTCCTCTATGTGCGCCGTGGCGTGAAGCTTCCGAGCTTCCTCCATGGTGGTGAACAGGAGCGCGTTCGCCGCGCTGGCACGGAAAATGTTGCCGGTATCATCGGCTTCGCCCGCGCCGCCGAGCTCGCCTGTGGCACGGATCCTCAGCCGATAGCTTCCATCGCTGACGCGGATACCGCTGCCACATCCACGGCTCGCGCCACCGAGCTCGCCTGCAGTACGAACCTGCAGCCGATGAGCCCGAGCTCCGGCACAGGTACCGCCGTCCCATCCACGGCAGGCGCACCCTCTGTAGAATCGTACCTCGACCGCATGGCACAGCGCATCGCGCAGGAAAGCGCCGTCCGCGACCATCTCATACAGCGCCTGCTCGACGAGATTCCGTACACCAGCCTGAACGGGGATCCGACGCATCGCCTCCCGAATAACGTGAACGTCTGCTTCAAATATATCGAAGGCGAGACCCTCCTGTTGCTCCTGAACGAGAAACACATCTATGCCAGCGCCGGTTCTGCCTGCGCCAGCGGCTCCCTCGAGCCGAGCCACGTACTGCGTGCCATCGGCGTCGCCCACGAGGACGCCTACGGAAGCCTCCGCCTCACGATCGGCCCGGAGACGACGATCGCGGATGTCGACGAGGTCGTGGACCTCATGAAGCCGATCATCGCGCAACTCCGGGAGCAGTCGCCACTTTATCCCTCATCGAAGTAGAAATCTCCGCTCTTCCCGCCGTTCTTTTCGACGAGGTGGATGTCCCGGAGGACCATCCGTTTATCGATGGCTTTACACATATCATAGATCGTGAGCAGCGCGACATTGACGCCGGTCAGGGCTTCCATCTCGACACCGGTTTTTCCTTCGGTCTTCACCTGACAGAAGGCCGTGATCGAGGTCGTTTCCGGATGGAGCTCGAACCAGACCTTCGCATTCGTCAGGTTCAGAATGTGGCACATCGGGATCAGCTCCGATGTGCGCTTTGCGCCCATGATACCGGCGACCTGCGCTACGGTCAGGACATCCCCCTTCTTGATTTTCTTTCCGAGAATCGCCGCAAAGACCTCCTCCGTCACCTTGATGTCTCCCGTCGCGATCGCCATCCGGCTCGTGATGTCCTTCCCGGACACATCCACCATGTAGGCATTGCCCCGCGCATCAAAATGCGTAAATTCCTTCGTCTCATCTATCTTTTCCATGCTTCCATCCTCTTTTTCATCTTATCTATAACATGCCACACTTCCACCACAGCCGTTTCATACTGCTACACTCTTTGCCATAATAAATCGGAATTTGCGTAGTATAACATCACTTTCTAATAACCCCTTTATCGATCAGGACTCTGTCTACTTCAGGAACAGTATATCCCGTTCATGCAGCCTGAGATAATCCGGCAGTCCCTTCTCCTCGATGGTCTGCCAGCAGGCCCGCTGCACAAGCCAGGTCAGGATATCGTCCCGGTGAAACGTCTCTGTTTCCGGCTTCACATAGAAGTTCCGCTCAAACTGGAGCTCAGCCTTCGAGGAAAGCCGAAAGGCGATGCAGTTCTCCTCGCGTTCTCCCCAGATCGGCTCAAACTGATGCGCGCGGTAGCCGATGTAATGAATCTCATCCGAAAGCTCGCGCGCCACATGCAGGGTGATGCCCCAGCTCGTCGCTTCCAGCGTATGCGCATCGAGGACCTTCACATCCGAAAAATTCTTGCAGCCGGTCAGCATCGCCGCCGTCTTCGTCACCGGATGATCGAAGATTTCCTTCGTATCACCATGATTCGTGATCTCACCCCGGTCGATGATGAGCAGCCGCTGGCTGAAACGGTAGATTTCATCTCGGCTGTGCGACACCATGATGACCGTGCCATCGTAGTCCTCGAGCATCTCGATGAGCTCCTCCTGCATATGGTCCTTCAAATAGCCATCGAGCGCGGAAAACGGCTCATCCAGCAGGATCACGTCCGGCTGATACGCCATGATACGCGCGAGTGCCACCCGCTGCTGCTGTCCGCCGGAGAGCTGCGTCGGGAGCCGCTTTTCGAGCCCCTCGAGTTGAAACTTCCAGATCATCTCCTTCGTGCGTGCCGCATTCGCTCCCCTGCTGCCCCTGAGCCCCGCCGCGATATTCTGCTCGACCGTCATGGTCGGAAAGAGCGCATAGTTCTGAAACAGATAGCCGACCCGCCGCTCCTGCGGCTTCAGATCGACCTTCTGTGCACTGTCGAAAAGCGTCCGCTCGTTCAGCCGGATCTGCCCCTCCTCCGGATGGACGATCCCGGCGATAGCCTTCAGCGTCATGCTCTTACCGGAGCCGGAGGCCCCCAGGATACCGATGCGCTTCGAATCTTCCTCGAAGTCAATGTTTAAGCCGAAGCTGCCGAATTCCTTTAGGATGTGTACTGAAATCCCCATAGTTCATGTTTCCTTTACCATCGATGCACATTTTTGATCGTCTTCCCGGAAATCAGATTCATCAGAAAGATCGACAGGAAGGCGATCAGCAGCACGATCGTAACCCAGATGCCCGCCGTGCCATAGTCCTGATCCTGGATGACCATCGCGATGCGTTGCGAGATGGTCGCGGTTTTTCCCGGGATATTGCCCGCCAGCATCGAGGTCGCACCATACTCACCGAGTGCCCGCGCGAAGGTCAGGATCGTTCCGCTCGCGATGCCCGGACCGGCCGTCGGCATGACGATCTTCCAGAAAATCGAGAACTCGGACATGCCGAGCGTACGACCGGCATAGACGAGATTTTCATCGATCAGCTCGAAGGCGGCCCGTGCATTCCGATACATCAGCGGGAAGGCGATGACCGTCGCCGCGATGATGCAACCGAGCCAGCTCTGCACGATCTTGATCTGGAAGTGGTCCCAGAGAAAGATCCCGAGGGGACGCCGCTTCGAGAACAGCAACAGGAGGAAGAAACCGGCCACCGTCGGCGGGAGCACCATCGGCAGCGTCAGGATGCCATCGACCACCGCCTTGACCGACGGTCGCAGCTGCATGATCTTCCGCGCCGCCCAGATCCCGAGGAAAAAGCAGAGAATCGTCGCCACGATTCCTGTTTTCAGTGAAATCCAGAGCGGACTCCAGTCCAGGCCACGCATAAAAGTCATAAAACCATCCATCCTCTTCCTCCTGTTTATCCTCACTCTACATCTGTATCGAAGTAATAGTTCTGGAATACGGTCTTCGCCTCATCCGATGTTACGAACTGAATGAAATCCAGCGCGGCTGCCTTCTCGGCCTCATCGGCCTCCTCGTTCTGCACCTGTGCGATCGGGTAGATGACATTGCCCGTCAGATCGTACGGGATCTTCTCGAGGATGACCACCTGATCCTCATAGCCATAGGTATCCGAATAGTAGGTGGTGCCGACCTCGCAGGAGCCCTCAGTCACCGCCGCCAGCACCTTCGACACGTTCGACTGCTCGGAGATCTCGACGCCGCCGAGTGCCTGGGAAACCTCCTCGGTCGTAATCTTCGACACATCCTCGGTCTTCGGCAGCATGCCGGAGTTCACCATCGCCTGCCGTGTATACTTGCCAACCGGAACCGAGCCATCCGCCAGCGCGATGGACGCTGCCTCGCCGATGTTCTGAAGTCCCGTTACCTTCGTATCGGAATCCTTCGTCGTGATGACGCAGACCTGATTGTTCACGACATTCTTCCGAGTCCCCTCGACCACGAGCTTGTCATCCTCATCGAGTGTATTCATCTGCTTCTGGGAAGCGGAGAAGAAAACATCGCAGGCGTAACCTTCCTCGATCTGGGTGAGCAGCTTTCCGGAGGAATCCGCGTTAAAGGTGATGGTCACTTCCGGATGCTGCTCGTTGTACTGCTTCGCGAGATCCTGCATCACCGTGTTCAGCGATGCCGCGATGAAGACCTGGATCTCCGTCTTCTCCGCGGCTGCTTCCGTCGCCTCGGTCGTCGCTTCGGTGGTCGCTGCCTCCGTCGCTGCGGCCGTCGTCTCGGCTGCCGTGGTC
>CALAOB010000078.1 GCA_937927445.1 uncultured Oribacterium sp.
TTAAACCAAACATACGTTAAGTCAAAATCATAATCGATGCACTTTCCTATAAAGTTAAAAAACAGCACCCGTATCCCGGGTGCTGCGTCTTCTTACAGTATGTTTTTGTATCGTCCGAGGAAGCTCTGCATGCGTTCGTTCTCGGAGTTGAATACCTGCTCTGGGGTGCCTTCTTCGACGATGACACCGTCGGCCATGAAGATGACCTTGTCGGAGATGTCGCGGGCGAAGGCCATTTCGTGAGTGACGATCACCATCGCGATGTGAAGGTCCTTCAGGGACTTGATGACCTTCAGGACTTCGCCGGTAAGCTCCGGGTCGAGGGCACTGGTCGGTTCGTCGAAGAAAAGAACCTTCGGGTTCAGCGCCAGGGCGCGGGCGATGGCGACGCGCTGCTGCTGTCCGCCGGAGAGCTGGTACGGATAGTACGTCTCCTTATCGGCGAGGCCCATCTTCTCGAGGAGCTCACGACCGATCTTCTCTGCTTCCGCACGTGACTTCTTCTGCACATGGACGACCGCGTCGGTCACGTTCTGCAGCACATTCCAGTGTGGAAAGAGGTTAAACTGCTGGAAGACGAGGCCGTAGACCTGCTTGATCTTCCGGAGTGTTTCCTTATCGGCGTATGCTGCATGACCGTCGGAAGCATTGGCCGCAACCACCGTATCCTCATACTTCAGCGTGCCGGCGTCCATCGTTTCGAGCAGGGTGGCGCAGCGAAGCAGGGTGGACTTGCCGGAGCCGGACGGGCCGATGATCGACACGATCTCGCCATCCGCGACGGTCAGGCTGATGTCCTTCAGGACCTGGAGGTCGCCGAAGCTTTTCTTGACGTTCTTCATTTCGAGCAGATTCATCGCGTACCTCCTTACTTATAGTAGTTCATCTTCTTCTCGATGCGCTCCATGAGGAGGGCGACGATGAAGTTAAAGACATAGTAGAACACGCCGGCGACGATGAGCGGTGTCATCGAGGTCTGGCTGGACGACAGGGCCTTCGCCTTCGTGAACATCTCCATAACTGAGATGGAGAACGCAAGCGAGGTGTCCTTGACGAGGGTGATGACCTCGTTCGTGACGGACGGCAGGATGCGCTTCAGCACCTGCGGCAGGATGATGCGGAAGAAGCTCTGCACGCGGGTGTAGCCGAGGATGTCGGCGGCCTCGTACTGTCCGACCGGCATGGACTGGATGCCCGAGCGGTAGATCTCCGCGAAGTAGGCGGCGTAGTTGATGATAAAGCCGATGTAAACGGCGGAATTACGGTAGGTCGGGCTCAGCTTGATGTGGCAGAGGTAGTACGGACCGTAATACACGACGAAGAGCTGCAGCATCAGCGGGGTTCCACGCATGATGGAGATGTAGGCCTTCGTGAGTCCGCTCACTACGCCGTTTTTCGACATACGCCCGAAGGCAACCAGCAGGCCAAGCGGCAGGCTGAACAGCAGGGTGATGGCGAAGATCTCGACCGAAACGCCAAGTCCCTTCAGTAATTCCAGGATGATCTGCGACAGTGCCAAGGTAATTCCTCCAAAAACAAAATTCGACGGTTTTAACAACCAGACTTCATCATATCATATTCTCGCGAAATCCGAAGTCGGGAACGCAGTTTTCTACATAAGAGCGGTGAATCCGGCGCTGCGAACCCGGGAAGCCCTTAAACGCAAATATAACCTGACAGGAGTCCGGCCCGGTGTCCGCCGGAGCCTCTCCCATCAGGTCCAATGTCTACACTCGCATGTATCACTTCAGGGTGAATACGTCGGAGCCGAACCAGTCGTTCGAAATCTTCGCTACGGTTCCGTCGTCCTTCATCTCCATGAGGGTGTCATAAACGGCCTTCGCAAGCTCGTCCTCGCCCTTCTTGAAGCCGATGCCGTACTCCTCTGCGGAGAGGGTATCATCGAGAATCTTCATATCCTTACCGGAAGACTTGATCTGGTAACCTGCGACGATGCTGTCCATGCAGACGGCATCACATGCGCCGGACTCGAGATCCATGAGCGCCGTGTTGTAATCGGCAACCTCGGTCATCGAACCAAAGCTTGCGCTGAGCTCTGCATCATCCTGCAGTGCAGCGAGTCCGGAAGAATCCTTCTGAACCTCGACCGCCTTGCCTGCGAGATCCGCCTTCGATGCGATATCGCTGTCCGCATTGACGACGAATACCTGATTGTTCGCCATATACGGACCTACCCAAGTGTACGCATCCTCACGGCCCTGCATCGTGAAACCGTTCCAGATACAGTCAATGTTGCCGGAATCGAGTTCCATGTCCTTCGCATCCCAGTTGATCGGCTGCGGTACGAACTCGAGACCGAGGCGTGAAGCCACTTCCTTCGCAAGGTCGAGGTCGAAGCCGGTGAACTGACCATCATCACCGACGAAGCCCATCGGCGGGAACTCCTGATCGAAACCAACGGTGAACTTGCCGCTCGGCGTCTTCACGCTTCCCTCTGCTGCCGCTGCGGTATCCCCCGCTGCCTCAGTGGTGGCTGCATCCGTCGCTGCCTCGGTAGCTGCTGCGGTCGTCGCCGCCTCGGTCGCTGCTGCCGTGGTCGCCGCCGGTGTCGAGCTGGAAGAACCACAACCCGCAAGCGCACCCACTGTCATCATCGCCGCTGTCATCATCGCTAAAGTCTTTTTCATAATGATCTCCTCCTGCACTCCCGTGCGACGAGAAGCCTCCTCAAGCCCCTCGTGAAACTCTCTTTATGATTCAACACTCTACCACGGTAAAGCGATGATGTCAACCATAACTTTGCGACGATCTAACTTGCGAAACTATTCATCAGAGCGTCATTCGGTTAAAAACGAAGAAGTTACTGCCTCCTCGCAATAACTTAATCATAAGATACTGTTTCACAAAAAACTAAATTGTAAAAAACTGTATCGTAAGAAAGTTTTTTATGATGCAGTTCTTTATGAAAGTCCGAACGCTGCAAAGAGATGCTGTGGCGACGACAAAGAAGACTCGAAGCTGAATCGAAAGTGTCGGGCGCAGGAATCGCCGTTGCCTCGCAGCCTTTCGGGGATTATAATGAACAGAGATTTAAGTATATAAGTGAGGGAAATACATGGAATATCGTATCGAACATGACACTATGGGTGAGGTCCGTGTGCCGGCAGAGCATTTCTGGGGTGCGCAGACCGAGCGTTCGCTGGAGAATTTCCGCATCGGCACGGAGACGATCCCACGCGAGGTGATTCACGCCTTTGCGGTGCTGAAGTCCGCAGCGGCGACCGCGAACCACGCCCTCGGCAAGCTTCCGGAGGCGGAGGCACAGGCCATCACCGGTGCCTGCCGTGATATCTGCGACGGCAAATACCCGGAGGAGTTCCCGCTGAAGGTATGGCAGACCGGCTCCGGCACGCAGTCAAACATGAATATGAACGAGGTCATCGCACATATCGCAATGCACGATCATCCGGAGCTGAAGATTCACCCGAACGATCACGTCAATATGTCCCAGTCCTCGAACGACACCTTCCCGACGGCGATGAACATGGCCGCAGTGCTCGCAATTCACGCGCAGCTCATCCCGGCGATCGACACGCTGATCGCGACGATGAAGCGTCTCGAGGAGGAGAACCATGATGTGCTGAAGATCGGCCGTACGCATCTGCAGGATGCCGTTCCGATCCGTTTCAGTCAGGAAATCTCCGGCTGGCGCGGCATGCTCGAGGAGTCGAGAGCACAGATTCTCGAGGCCTCCGATCATCTCCGGAAGCTCGCTATCGGCGGCACCGCGGTCGGCACCGGACTCAACTGTCCGGCGGGTTTCGACACGGCATGCTGTGAAGAGATCTCACGCCTCAGCGGACAGACCTTCACGCCGAGCAGCAACAAGTACCACGCGCTCACCTCGAAGGACGGCTACGTCTTCACGAGCGGTGCGCTGAAGGGCCTCGCGGCGAACCTCATGAAGATCGCGAACGACATCCGCTGGCTCGCAAACGGCCCGCGCTGCGGTCTGGGCGAAATCTCCATCCCGGAGAACGAGCCGGGCAGCTCCATCATGCCGGGCAAGGTCAACCCGACCCAGTGTGAGGCGATCACGATGATCGCGATTCAGGTGATGGGCAACGACAGCACGATCGGCATCGGCGCGTCTCAGGGTAACTTCGAGCTCAATGTCTTCATGCCGGTGCTCGCCTATAACATGATGCAGTCCATCCGCCTTTTAAGCGATGGCATGGTCTCCTTCGAGCTCCACTGCGTCCGCGGTATCAAGGCAAAGAAGGAAAAAATGGATGAAAATCTCCGCAACTCGCTCATGCTCGTGACCTGCCTGAGCCCGGTCATCGGCTACGAGAACGCGGCCGCCTGCGCGCACAAGGCCTTCGAGGAAAACACGACCCTGAAGGAAGCCGTGCTCGCCCTCGGCTTCCTGTCGGAGAGTGAATATGATCAAACTGTACGTCCAGAGAAGATGGTAAATTAATAGGAGGATTTTAAGATGGCAAAGGATGTATCTGCAGAGTCTATCAAGCTGCATTATGAATTAAAGGGTAAGATCGAGGTGGCGTCGCGCGCGAAGGTCGACAGCTCCGAGGCGCTGTCCCTCGCCTACACACCGGGCGTGGCTGCGGTCTGCAAGGAGATCGAGAAGGATCCGGAGAAGCAGTGGGAGCTGACCCGTCGCTGGAACACGGTCGCGGTCGTGACGGATGGTACCGCGATCCTCGGACTCGGTGATATCGGTCCGGAGGCCGGCATGCCGGTTATGGAAGGCAAGTGCGTACTGTTTAAGGAGTTCGGTGGCGTCGACGCGATTCCGCTCTGCATCCGTTCGAAGGATGTAGACACCATCGTCAACACGATTTCCCTGCTTGCAGGCTCCTTCGGCGGCATCAACCTCGAGGACATCGCGGCTCCGCGCTGCTTCGAGATCGAGAAGAAGCTGAAGGAAAAGTGCGACATCCTCGTATTCCACGATGACCAGCACGGTACCGCGGTCGTTGTAGCTGCGGCACTTCTGAACGCGGTGAAGGTCACCGGCAAGAAGATGGGCGAGCTGAAGATCGTCATCAACGGTGCGGGCGCGGCCGGCTGCGCGATCGGCAAGCTCCTCGTGAAGATGGGCTTCGGCAATGTCATCATGTGCGACATCAATGGCATCATCTGCGAGGGTGATGAAGGCCTCAACTTCGGTCAGGAGGAGATGTCTCACATCACAAATAAGGATCACATCCACGGCACACTCGCCGATGCACTGAATGGTGCGGACGCCTTCATCGGTGTTTCCCGCGGCGGCCTCGTGTCGAAGGACATGGTCAGAAGCATGAAGGATGGTATCGTCTTCGCAATGGCGAACCCGACCCCGGAGATCATGCCGGAGGAGAGTAAGGAAGCCGGCGCAGCCGTCATCGGTTCCGGTCGTTCCGACTACCCGAACCAGATCAATAACGTCCTCGTCTTCCCGGGTATCTTCCGTGGTGCCCTCGACGTACGTGCGACCGACATCAACGACGAGATGAAGGAAGCCGCCGCGTATGCCATCGCCGGCCTCGTATCCGACGACGAGCTCACCCCGGAGTACATCATCCCGAAGGCCTTCGACCCTCGCGTACGTGACGCTGTCGCAAGTGCTACCGCAGAAGCGGCCAGAAAGAGCGGCGTCGCTCGAGTATAAAACATATCGATGGAGAGGAACTGCCGAAGCGGCAGTTCCTTTTTTTATGTGTCTCTTGCGATAAAACTTCCAGGCAGGCCTGGAAAGCTCCGATTTTTCACCAATCAGGGAAATTTCTCTTTGGTGCCATTAGATTTTTTTAATTTTAACGCAAACTGCCCGTTTTCCGTACACCTGACATTAGGCCACTTTCGCAAAACCCGTTTTCTGCAGTCTCGTGCCATTATATATTTTCACAGACTGTCTCGATACCGTAAGGGTGACATTAGATTCCATCTTAAAAAAGCTTCCCTAAAAAGATTTCTTAAGAATCCTCGATTTTGACCTAGTGTCACTCCTCGAAAAAAGGTCGGTTTTGCGTCAAAATCCACGATTTCACTTAAAATTCTTCCCTGGCAGAGAGTCGCAGTTAATGTCACTTCCTCGCCAGAAGCCAGGATTGTGAAATATATAATGTCCACTACTGCCAGAATCCTTGATTTGCGAAAATCGCAGGGATCTGGCCTCACTGGACATCATCGGATACCGCCAGCCCTCTCATCTTTACACCATCTTAATACCATCCTTTATTCCCTTATCCCTCCTTTAACTCTTCCCTGCTATCATAAGTGCAATTCTGAGAAAGGGAGAATTTCTATGACTGAAGAACAGCTTCGGCGGATGCATCGGCTTTCGTCGTTTCAAATCATCACCGGGGGCTTCGCCTGCGTCATTCTCGTGGGCGCGCTGCTCCTGATGCTGCCGATTTCGTCGGCGGCCGGGCTGTGGACGCCGTTCCACGAGACGCTCTTCACGGCGACCTCAGCAGTGTGCGTGACCGGCCTCGTCGTGCAGGACACCGGCACTTACTGGTCGAGCTTCGGCCAGGCGATCATCCTCATGCTGATTCAGATCGGTGGGCTCGGCATCATCACGGTCGCCGCGGCCTTCGCGCTCCTCTCCGGCCGTAAAATCTCGCTCATGCAGCGCAGCACCATGCAGGACGCCATCTCGGCTCCGAAGGTCGGCGGCATCGTCCGCCTCACACGCTTCATCCTGCGCGGCACTTTCCTCATCGAGCTCCTCGGTGCCCTCGCCCTGCTCCCGGCCTTCTGCCGCGACTACGGCCTCCGCGGCATCTGGTACGCCGTCTTCCACTCGATCTCGGCCTTCTGCAACGCTGGCTTCGACCTGCTCGGCCGCCCCGGAAATCTCTATCCGTCGCTGACCGCCTACACCGCGGATCCCCTCGTGAACATCACCATCATGTTGCTCATCGTGATCGGCGGCATCGGCTTCCTGACCTGGGAGGACATCTGCACGAACCGGCTCCGCTTCCGCCGCTATCGCATGCAGAGCAAGGTGATCCTCGTGACCACCCTCGCGCTGATCGTGCTGCCGGCTGTGCTGTTTTTCGCCAATGATTACAGCGGTCTTCCGCTCGGTGAGCGTCTGCTGGCCGCGACGTTCCAGTCGGTGACGCCCCGTACCGCCGGCTTCAATACCGATCTTACGAAACTCTCCGGGGCTTCCCGTGGCGTCATGATTCTTCTCATGCTGATCGGCGGCTCGCCGGGATCCACCGCCGGTGGTATGAAGACGACCACCTTCACGGTGCTGATGGCGAACGCCATCGCGACCTTCCGCCAGCGTGAGAGCGTACAGCTCTACGGTCGTCGCATCGACTGCTGCACCGTACGGACTGCCGCCACCATCCTGATGATGTACCTCACCCTCTTCTTCGGCGGTGCCCTCGTCATCAGCATCTATGAGGGACTGTCGTTTTCCAGCTGCCTCTTCGAGACCGCTTCCGCCGTCGCAACCGTCGGCCTGACCCTCGGCCTCACACCACATCTGCACATCCTGTCGCAGCTTATCCTCATCGTGCTCATGTACATGGGCCGTGTCGGCGGCCTCACCCTCATCTACGCAACCGTTTCGAGCCGGAAGACCAGCGTCGCCCGACTCCCGCAGGAGCAGATCACCGTCGGATAAATTAATATAACAGCTCGGCTAAGGGGACCCCGGCTTAGATTGAACCGGTTCCGGAGTATTGTGCCTCCGTTGCCGCCCCTCCGGAATTCCCTGCCTGAACGGTAACGAAAAATAAAGGAGTCAACTACTATGAAAAACATATTACTTATCGGTGCAGGTCGTTTCGGTCGTCATCTCGCGATGCAGATGATGCAGTTCGGTCATCAGATCATGGCCGTGGATATCTCGGAGGAGCGCATCAACGAGGTGCTCCCATATGTCACCACGGCGCAGATCGGCGACAGCACGAACGCGGATTTCCTGCGTTCCCTCGGCATCGGAAACTACGATGTCTGCTTCGTCACCATCAGCAGCAGCTTCCAGAACTCGCTGGAAACCACCTCTCTTCTGAAGGAGCTCGGCGCAAAATGCGTCGTCTCCCGTGCGGAGCGTGACGTCCAGGCGAAGTTCCTGCTGCGAAACGGTGCTGACCAGGTCGTCTACCCGGAGAAGCAGATTGCGAAGTGGTCCGCCATCCGCTACACCTCCGACCACATCTTCGATTACGTCGAGATCGATAAGCAGCACGCCATCTTTGAAGTCGCGATTCCGAAACAGTGGCTCGGAAAAAGCATTGGCGAGCTCAATATCCGTAAGCTCTACGGCATCAACATTCTCGGCGTGAAATCGCACGGCGAGACCAACGTCTCGGTCACCCCGGACATCGTCCTCACCGACGACGTCACGATCCTCGTGATCGGCGAGTACAAAGCACTGCAGAAGTGTTTCCAGATTTAGGAGGTACGTTTATGGATATCGATGGCATCCTGCTGATCATCGCCCTCATGATTTTCTTCTATGTCGGCATCAATTTCGTAAAGGAGGAAGATAAGATCGTCCGCTTCCTGCGAAAGCATGATTCTGAAATTCACTAGACATCGTGCCTTCCCTACGATTCTGAAACCGGACCGATGGACGGTGGGCGGAGGCGGAGTATCCGCATCGACGCTTTCATATACGATCGGTTCTTCAGCCGAGTGAACGGGACATACACACATGATCCTAAGAAGCCGAACGTCAGGTCCGGCTTCTTTTATGTTATAATAACGCTTACAGTTCAGGCAGGGGGAGCCGAAGCTTCCCCTTCCGATGACCTGCACTGCGAAAGGAAGTTTTCCATATGGAACAGTCACAGCAACGCTTCAGCCCGGCGCAGGCTCCGAAAACCATCGGCCTGACACAGCCACGAACCACACCCGGGAATCCATCGAAAGAACATATCCTCGTCTGCCTCTCCTCCTCGCCGTCGAACGAGCGCATCGTCCGCATGGCGGGGCAGATGGCGCAGGCCTTCGGGGGCACGCTGACCGCGCTCTATGTACAGACGCCAGGTAACACCGCACTAAGTAGCGTGGATGAGGCACGTCTTCAGGCGCACGTCCACCTCGCGACGGAGCTCGGCGCAGAAATCGTCACCACCCACGGCGACGACGTCCCGACGCAGATCGCCGAGTACGCACGCGTCTCCGGCATCACGAAGATCGTCCTCGGCCGCAGCGGTGCCGAGCGCCGTCACTTCTGGGAGCAGCCGTCCATGACCGAGCGCCTGACCGAGCTCGCGCCCACCGTCGAGATCCACATCATCCCGGACGCCGTGGTCGTAAGCCACACGCGTCTGAGGCCAATGCTGGCGATCGCACCGACGGTACCCACCCTGCGGGATCTCGTCCTCACCCTCGCCATCCAGGCGGTGGCGACCATCATTGGCCTCCTCTTCTTCCGCCTGCACTACACCGACGCGAACATCATCACGATCTACCTCCTCGGCGTACTGCTGACCTCCGTCAGCACGAGCGGCTACACCTGCGGACTCCTGGCCTCGGTCCTCAGCGTCTTTCTCTTCAACTATTTTCTGACCGAGCCACGGCTCACGCTCGTCGCCTACGGGAAGGACTACCCGGTGACCTTCGTCGTCATGCTCGGCGCTTCCATCCTCGCCGGCACCCTCGCCGCGAAGCTGAAGGCCCATGCCGAGCTCTCTGCGCGCGACGCCTACCGCACGAAGACCCTTTTCGACGCGAACCAGCAGCTGCAGAAGGCCGAGACACCGGCAGACATCTACCGCACGACCGCGACGCAGATCCAGCGCCTCGTGCAGCGCGACATCCTGATCTACCCGGCGATGCAGCTTGACGAACCGGCGGATCAGAAGGCCGGAACGGCGGATTCTGCAAGCGACTCGTCGCCGGCTCCGGCATCCGCTTCTACGCTCCCCAGCGCCGGCACATCGGACAGTTGCCGGAAGGGCTACCTCTTCCCGGCGGATGGCGGTACGCCGCGCAGCATCCCGGAGAGTGCACGTGAGCCGGAGGTCGTCGACTGGGTCTGGACGAATCGGAAGCGCGCCGGTGCGAGCACTGAGAAGTTCCAGGGCGCCCACTGCCTCTACCTCGCGATCCGCACCGGGCAGCAGGTCTACGGCGTGGTCGGCGTCTCCTGCTCCAGAAAGGCACCGCTCGATGCCTTCACGTCGAGTATCCTCCTCTCCATCCTCGGTGAGTGTGCCCTCGCGCTCGAGAGCCGCCGCAACGCGGAGGAGCGCGAGAAAGCCGCTGTGCTCGCAGAAAACGAGCAGCTGCGCGCGAACCTGCTTCGCTCCATCTCGCACGATCTTCGGACGCCGCTCACCTCGATTTCGGGCAATGCAGACGCCCTGCTTCACAGCTACCAGGCGCTCGACGACGACAGCCGGACACGGATGATCACGGACATCTACGACGACGCGCAGTGGCTGACAGAGCTCGTGGAAAATCTCCTGGCCGTCACGAAGATCTCGGATGGCAGCGTGAAGCTGCAGCTCTCCGACCAGGTCGTGGATGACATCGTAGCGGAGGCGCTCCGTCACATCGACCGTCACGCAGCAGAACACCACATCACGAGCGACTGCGGCGAGCTGCCGCTCCTCGTGCGGGCGGATGCGCGCCTCATCATGCAGCTCCTCATCAACCTCGTGAACAACGCGATCAAATACACCCCGACGGGGTCACACATCGAAATCCGCGCCTTCCGTGAAGCGGAGCATGCGGTGATCGAGGTCTCCGACGACGGCCCGGGCATCCCGGATGCGCAGAAGCCGCAGGTCTTCGAGATGTTCTATACCGGCAGCAAACGCGTCGCGGACAGCCGCCGAAGCCTCGGCCTCGGCCTCTCCCTCTGCCGCTCCATCGTACACGCGCACGGCGGCGAGCTCACACTCCGCGACCATACGCCACACGGCTGCATCTTCTCCTTTACTTTGCCGCTCAGTGAGATTAATTTAAATATGTAGAGGTAAACAGAATGAATAAAGCACTGATCCTCGTGGTGGAGGACGACACACCCGTCCGGAATCTCATCACCACCACGTTGAAAACCCATGATTATAAATACCTTTCCGCGCCGGATGGCGCGAGCGCCATCCTTGAGGCCTCCTCGCATAATCCGGACATCGTCCTGCTCGACCTCGGGCTGCCGGACATCGACGGTGTCGAGGTCATCCGGAAGATCCGCTCCTGGTCGAACATGCCGATCATCGTGATCAGCGCCCGTACCGAGGACAGTGATAAGATCGAGGCCCTCGACGCCGGTGCGGACGACTACCTGACGAAGCCCTTCTCTGTCGAAGAGCTCCTTGCGCGCCTCCGCGCGACCCAGCGTCGCCTCGGCATGATGATGTCGGAGTCCGGACAGGAATCCCCGATCTTCACGAACGGCGGACTGAGGATCGACTACGCCGCCGGCTGCGCCTACATGCAGGACGAGGAGCTTCACCTCACACCGATCGAGTTTAAGCTCCTCTGCCTCCTCTCCCGGAACGTCGGGAAGGTCCTCACCCACACCTACATCACCCAGCAGATCTGGGGCAGCAGCTGGGACAACGACGTCGCCTCCCTTCGCGTCTTCATGGCGACCCTACGCAAGAAGCTCGAGCGCGGTGAACACGCCCAGCCGTATATCCAGACCCACATCGGCATCGGATATCGGATGTTGAAGGTCGAATAAAAAAAGCTTTCCGGTTGCCCGGAAAGCTTTTTTTATTCCTCTGCCTCCATCTTCAGCGGCGCACCGCAGTGCAGGCAGGTGCCGATCGTACCGGCATAGTAGGTGCAGCCACAGTAGTCGCACTTCAGCATCTTCGGCTTACCATTGATCTTGTAGGTCTGGATGCCCTTCTTCTGTCCCTCCAGATAGTTCGCACGAACCGCGAAGGCCGAACCGACGAAGGCACCGACGACGATCAGACCGAAGAAGAACTCTGCGAAACCGCCGCCCAGGTTCTCGGTGTCGACCGAGAGTCCCTTCGCCTCGTAGTACGTGAGATAATCATCAAAGGTCGTCGCCATCGCGTCGCCGACATTATCCCCGTTCGCACGGGCGAGGTTCTTCTGAAGCAGGTCGATAAGCTGATCCTCATCCTTCTTCTTCGCCGTCTTTCCGAGATCGTCACCCCACATCGTATGGTAGTGGAACTCGTTGAAGCCGGTCTCCGGATTCTCCGCGCCGTAACCGTAGGTGATCAGCACATGGTACTCATCATCGAAGTTACAGATGTACTCGTTATACGCGAAACTCTCCATATCATCGTAGTCCAGCTCCCAGGCGGCATCGTCTGTAAACTCGACCGCCGGGATGATCCCGGTGTGATCCCGGAACGCACTGAGGCTCTGATCGAGATGGTCCCGCTCGGCATCCGTCAGATGCCCGTAATCATCCTGGATGAAGATCGACTGATCCACGTACTCCGGCACGACGGTCTTCTTATACCCGATGGAGAACGCAGAAAACATCGTGACGATACCGAGCAGCATGATCGCAACGCCCGGGATACCCGCAATGATCGCGAACACGACCGACCGGATATACTGCCCCTTCGTCGTCTCCTCGTGATAATTCGGCTCATCCGTATAGACGACCTTCGGCTCATTCATCTGATTATAGATGACGAACGCCCGCCCGCCCTTAAACGGCACACTGGAATGCCGGTAGCTCTTCGCACTGCCACCGGATCCTCCACTCGAGCCTCCCGAATGACTGCTTCCACCTGAATGACTGCCGCCCCCTCCTGAATGTGGCATAGTGCACCTCCTTTTCAAAACGCAAAAGCACTGCGTGAATTCCGAACCAGTATTGATACATTCATTTTAACCTGTTCGCACAGTGTTTCGCAATACAAAAAGGAACCTGCGGTCTGCATCAGACATCAGGGGCCCCGTTCGCCACTAAGGCATCACGGGACCCCTGGCTGCTGTCACAGCGTCGGAAATTCCTTTTCGAAATCCGAGGTCAGGATGAAACGGTCGATCATGCCGTTGTTGAGATACCACTCGTAGTCCGCGCCGCCCTGCTTCACGAGAAGGATGAGGCGGATCTCCGGGTTCAGGCGTCGGATGACTTCACAGAGCTCGATGCCGTTCATGGTCGAGAGCGTATACTCCGCGATGACCAGCTCATACGCTGCCGTATCCTTCTGGATGCGGTCGATCAGCGCCGCTGGATGATCATAGAAATCGATGGTTTTTTCAGAGGAGGCAACGAGCGATTTCCACCGCTTCTCTTCCCGGACGACGAAGGCGATCCTCGAGATCGGCTTCAGCCGTTTCGGGCTGTCCGCGTCGCCCTCTTCGCAGAGCGGAATCTCCATGATGAAACAAGTCCCCTCACCGAGCGTACTCTCGACACGAATCGTGCCGCCGATGGAGCTCAGGATATTCCGGACGACGGACAGGCCGAGGCCGGTACCATGGCGGGAGCCCTTCGTCGTATAGAACGGCTCGAAGATTTTCTGCTGTGCATCCTCGCTGATGCCGCAGCCGGTGTCTGAGACACGAAGCACCAGATGGTCCTGGCCACCCTTCAGCTCGATCCGGAGCTCCTTCCGCTCCGTCTTTTCCATCGCCTGAAAGGCGTTCTTACAGAGGTTCATGAGGATGTGCTCCGCCATGCCCTTCCGGCCGAGGATATACAGCGACGCCTCTGTGATGTCTATATGAACTGTGATTGCCGACGGCGCCAGCTGCTCGACGATGCCTGCCGCATGCCGAACCTCCTCCGTGAAATTCAGGCGTTCCAGCCGTACACCGGTATCCTGCCGTGCGAAGGCCAGGAGCTGCTTCGAGAGGTCCGAGGCCCTGTCGACGGATACCAGCATCTCGTGGATCATCTCCTTATTCTCCGCCGAGATGCTCTCATCGTTCTCGAGCAGCTCCGCGTAGATCATAACCGGCGTCAGGTAGTTATTGAACTCATGTGCGATGTGGCTCGACATCATACCGAGCGACTGTATGCGCTGATAGTGCCGGATCTCCTCGTTTTTCCTGGCCACCGCTTCCATACCCCGGTTGATTTCCTTCAGGTACGTGATCTCTTTTTCCGTGGCCGCCGCCTGAAAATGACTCTGCAGCACGAACACCACGATGATGCCGAGCAGCATGATATAAACGAATACGATCCCGATCATCGTCATCATCATGTCGTCGAGCGGCGTCGAAAGCTCCATCACCGGGATCGTTGAATTCACGATCCAGCGCTCGCCCTGGATATAGATCGCCCGAAAAGCCACCACACGCTGTACTCTCGGATGTGTTTCATCCGCCCAGTCATAGGTATCGATCACGCCGGTTCCGGAATCCTCGCTCGCCTGCTTCTCCAGCCACGCATGCATGCTGCTGTAGTTCAGCTCCGGGTACAGCCGCTCACGGTCAAAGAGCGCGTCGAGACCAATCTGATCCTTCGCATGATGCATGATGATGTACAGATTCTGATCCTTCACCACCGAATAGCCGTTCTTTCCGATTTTGACCTTCGCCACACTGTTCTTGTAGAGGGCCTCCAGATTCATCGCGAAGCACAGCTGATAGAGCCCCTCCTTCGTATCGATTTCCTTCCCGATATACATCTCATACCAGCCCGTGACCGGCGAAATCTTTTTCCCCGTGATCCGTGCAGGATGCTCGGTGTCGGCATTGGCCTCCGAGTCTTCTGCGCTTTTTGAATCCACGTCCGGGGTGCCAATGCTTCCGCCGCCCGTCGGATGGCCACTCTGTTCTATCACATTGGCCGACGCATCCGAAGCACGCGCCGGCTGCGCTTCATCCGTACGCGCATTGCTTGAATCTGTCGCCTTCCCGCGCCCGATCTTCGTCACCATCATCGACTGTCCAGGAGCATAGCGCGTCACCGATCCGTCGGGTGCCGTCACCGTCACCCAGTTATAGAGATTTCCATTTTCCTTCAGAAAAAAGTCCGTTCGTTCGGTAAGGCCATCGATACGGACCCAGTCTTCCGGCATACCCTCGCTCCGATAGATGATGTCGATCTGATGGATCTTCTGCTCGAGATAGGAATCGAGGTTATCACCCACGATGCCGGCGATCGTCAGCAGCTGGCTCTCCTCCATGGAAATCGCCTTGCGGCGGTAATTCTGGTAGTAGCGGAAGCCGGACAGCGCCACGATCATCGAGAGCAGCAGAAACACGGCCACCGCCCGCAGCTCTGTCTGTTTATTCCCCAGTCCGTTCCGGATACGTTTCATATCGTCACTCCTCTACGGTCAGCATGTACCCGATGCCGCGCACGGTCTTCAGATACTCCGGCGACTTCGGGTCCTCCTCGATCTTACTGCGGATGCGCTTCACATAGACCGTGATCGTGTTGTCGTCGACGACCGATTCGTTCCACACCTGTGCATATAGCTGCTCCTTCGTGAACACCTGCCCCGGATGCTCCAGCAGGAAGCGGAACAGCGCCTGCTCGCGCGCCGTGAAGTTCAGCGGCTTCCCATCCTTCAGGCACTCCATCTTCAGCATATCGACCGAAAACGGGCCGCGGCGAATGCCTACATCCGACACCTCCTGGCTGTAGACCTGGCTCCGACGGATGAGTGCCTTCGCCGTCTGGATCAGCACCGCCGTATGAAACGGCTTCGTGAGGTAGCTGTCGGCACCGAAGCCGAGACCGAGCACCTGATCCATCTCATCCGACTTTCCGGACAGCATCATGACCGGCGTATGGTCTCCGGAGGCACGCATCTTCTGCAGTACCTCATAGCCGCCGACCCGCTCCATCATCACGTCGAGGATCACCAGCTGAAATTTTTCTTTTTTGAGAAGCTCCAGGGCCTCGAGTCCGTCCGACGCCTCCGTCACATCCATGCCCTCGCGCCGAAGCGCCATGCGGACCGCGAGCCGGATCGCCTGCTCGTCGTCCACCAGTAACACTCTGTTCATCGTATTTTCTCCTGACATCTGTACCTGCCTTTCTTCATTTTAACACGAAAGGGGCGGAACCGACACTGCTCTGTCGATTTCGCCCTTTCATGGTCTGTTTTATTCTGGGATTTTTATATGGCTCAACATTTCACACCTTCATATACGGATGAAATGGAAAGCATTAAATGGTGATGATACCGAGCAGTACACCGAATACCAGCATGATCAGGCTGATCAGATAGTATGGTGCGATGCTGAACTTCAAATGATCCTTCAGCTCGGTGCCGGTGAGACCGATCGCGAGGTAGGTCGCCGGTACCAGCGGGCTGACCATCAGTGCCAGGTTCTTTCCGATGAGCATCGTCAGTGCTGTGTTCAGGGACGCAACACCATAGGTCTCGCCCACCTGCATCACGAGCGGCATGATGCCGTAGAAATATGCATCTGTTCCGACGCACATACCAAGCGGAAGCGCCAGCGCACCGAAGATCAGGTGGATGTACTTGCCAAGCGCGGCAGGGATGATCGCCATGATGGCATTCGCCATCGCCTCGAGCATACCGGTTCCATCGAAGACGCCGACCATCGCACCGGCTGCGAACAGTGTCGCAGAGATGATGAGTGCGGCCGGTGCATGCTTCTTGATCAGCTTATCCTGCGTCTTCTGATCCGGATAATTGACTGCCAGCAGAATGCAGAGACCGAGCATGAAGACAACGTAGGACTTGCCGACGCCGGTAGAAAGCAGCGCAATCACGCCAACGGCCAGAAGGAAATCGAAAATCAGGTACGGCGTGGACTTCCTTAACTCTGCTGCTGCTTTCGCTTCCTTCACATCTTCTTCGGTGACGATGCCCTTACCGACACCGGCACCATGCTTCTTTGCGTATAAGCCAAGCATCACTGCGAGGGTGATGTTCATGATGAGACCGACAAGCTGCAGCGGAATCAGCATGTGCCAGAGCTCGGTCGCATCCATCTCGAGCACGGTTGCAGCTCTCGCTGTCGGACCGCCCCATGGCAGCAGGTTCATGACACCCATGCAGGCACCCGTGAGGCAGAGAAGAATACGGGTATCGATGTTCATCTTCTTATACACCGGAAGCATCGACGGAATCGTGATCAGTACCGTCACGGCGGTCGTACCATCGAGATGCGCGATCGTCGCAATCAGGGCGGTGGCGACGGTGACGGCGACAACATTGTCCCCGGCCTTCTTCACGAGCCAGCTTACGATGACATCGAAGAGACCGGCGTCCGCCAGTACGCCGAAGAAAATAACCGAGAAAATAAACAGGATGCCGTTACTGGTGGTGGTCTTGATACCATCCGCGATATAGCCCATGATGTCTACCGGAGAGTATCCGAGAATCAGAGCCGCAATCGCCGGGATCACGCCCAGCACGACGATCGGTGACATTTTGCCCTTCAGGAGCAATGCCACAATCACAATAATCATCAAAAAACCAATAAGTGCTACCATCGTTATGTCCCCCTTTCACATAACACGAACTATGTACTATCTGATATAGTAGCAGGGGCTTCTTAAATGATCGTGACAGAATGATGACAGTTTCGTCAGAAATCATCGCGACCGCATTCGTATTCCGCTTCGCTCCAGACGCACAGATCGCGTTTATCGTTCCGGATATGCACAGAACTGGAAAAGCCGACTCGTGCCCCCGCAGATAACGGATTGATGCGTCTCCGTATATAGATGCCTTTGGACCCGGCGGAATTCTATGCTATAATCAGCCTGTATGACTTACATACAAGTCGAAATGAAATGCAAGGGTGAGAAACGATGACGATTCTAGAACGATATCCGGGCGAGAATGCCCGTAGCTATGCGGTGCGCGTGCTGCGCTCGAACATACTTTCGCTGGAGCTTCCGCCGGGAAATATCGTGAGTGAGAACGAGATTTCGGCGGCGCTGAATCTGTCGCGTACGCCGATTCGTGAGGCGCTGATCGAGCTGTCACGTACGCGCCTCGTGGAGGTGCTGCCGCAGAAGGGAAGCTTCGTGACGAAGATCGATTATGATCTCGTCGAGGAATCTCGTTTCCTGCGCTGTGTCGTCGAGACCGCGGTGTTTCGGCAGGCGGCACAGGCGACGCTTCCGGCAGAGTGCTTCAAGGCGATGAGAGATAATCTGGAGCAGCTGAAGCTGGCCTATGCCTCAGAAAACCGTGAACGCATTCTGGATCTGGATAATGAGTTTCATGAGATGGTTTACAAGGCAGCAGGAAAGACCTGGACCTTCGAAATCATCAAGGAGCAGATGGTGCACTATGACCGCCTGCGGTCTCTGAACATCCGCGTGGATGTGCCGGAGAATACGATCAAGGATCACGAGGAGCTGATCTACGCGCTGGAGAAGCATGATCCGGATCTCTGTGACTTCCTGCTGAACCGGCATCTGAACCGCTATCAGCTGGTGAAGGATGCACTGCTCGCGAAATACCCGGATTATTTTGTCTGAGTTACAGCTTCGTTCTACTTGCGAAATGGGGCGGGCTGAAGCGGTATCGTAGATGAAGAGCATCTGCCCGGCGAATCGGATTTCGTGAATGCCGGCAGCCGAGTGCATGATTCGAGAGGTAGATGTAGATATCCGCCTCTTTTTTGTTCCCGGTATCTTGTATGGAAGCCGCAGAACCCAGGTGTAAACATTGAACATATGAACCAGAAAGCAATGCCGAATTTGTGCATCATGACGAATGAAGAACGAAATACGCGGAAGGTGTTGACTCTGCCATCAAATTGGTTTAGCTTATATGCGTAGCTTGTATGTAAGTAAAACAACGGAATATCAACATTTGCTGTACATGTACATGCTATTTTGACAGAAATCACACATGAATTATAGAAAGCACGGGGAAATCCCGCGCGAAAGTATGTTTAGAGGAGGACACTTGTATGAAAGCTGTTCAGGTTGTGAAGCCAAATGATCTTCGTATCATCGATATGGAGAAGCCGGTCATCGATGAGAAGAATAACGTGCTGGTAAAGATCGCTGCATCCGGTATCTGTGGTTCGGATGTCGGCATCTATCTCGGTACGAACGCAGCGGCGACCTATCCGCGTGTCATCGGTCATGAGATCGTAGGCTATGTCGTCGAGGTCGGCGAGAGCGCGAAGAAGGTAAAGGTCGGCGATCGTGTCATCATCGATCAGGTCGTGCCGTGTGGTCACTGCTATGCCTGCCGAAAGGGGCGTCCGAATGTCTGCGGCGATCTGCATGTTCGTGGCGTACATATCGATGGCGGCTATCGTGAGTACATGGCTGTGCCGGATACCGACTGCTACCTGGTACCGGAGATGCTGACGGACGAAGAGGCGGTCATGATCGAGCCGACCACCATCGCTGTTCAGTGCTGCTCCCGTGCACAGATCGAGGAAATCGATGATGTCATGATCATCGGCTGCGGCGCACTCGGCAGCAGTATCCTTCGTGTCGTAAAGCAGTTCCACCCGCACAGCATCACCGTAACGGATATCGATGATGCAAAGCTGCAGGAGGCCCTCGATAACGGTGCAACCTATGCGATCAACAGTCTGAAGGAGGATGTACCGGCACGTGCACATGAGCTGACCGGTGGTTACGGCCCGACCCTCACCATAGATGCCGCCTGCGTCAAGGGCAGTCTCCTCACCGCACTTCAGGCGACGGGCAATGCCGGTCGCGTGATCACGATGGGCTTCTCCACCAGACCGGATGAGGTCAACCAGTTCGTCATCACCTCGAAGGAGCTCGACGTACGTGGCAGCCGCCTCCAGAACCGCAAGTTCCAGGAGGTCATCGATATGATCAATGCCGGCAAGATCGACCTGCGTGGCTCCATCTCCCATACCTGGCCGATGGAGAAGGCACAGGAGGCCTTCGACTTCGTCACCAGCCACGACCCATCCTACCGTAAGGGCGTACTGACCTTCGATAAGTAAGGAAGAAAACTCTCAGAAAATGGCAGATTTGTCATCGCAGAGTCATCGTATATTCATCTGCGTTATCTAATATCTTTTTTATAGATAAACTCCTATAAAATAACAAACGCGAAAGGGCGAAATCAGTAGCAATGCTGATTTCGCCCTTTTGTGTTTTGTGGCACTGCCTGGTATTACACGCAATCTGGCGAGTCCCTTCGGTTAGAACGATTCGAAAATTTCGAATAATCACAGGCTCTTCCTACGTCATTTCATACGATACTACTACATAAAGGCCTTTATGTGCTCAATCAGAGACGCGTCCGCGGGCAGCCACTGCACACTCTCCAGTGTGTCCTTCGTCAGCCACCGGGCATCCTCTGCTTCCTTCAGCACCAGCCGACCGGCGACGACCTCCGCCCAGAAACAATCCATACTGAGGTGAAACGTCGGATAATCGTACTCGATCGTATCGATCAGCACACCGACCCGGATCTCCGTATCCAGCTCCTCACGAATTTCCCGGACCAGCGCCTCTTCGGGCGTTTCCCCGGCTTCGATCTTTCCACCCGGAAACTCCCACCAGCCCTTGTATTCACCATAACCGCGCGCCGTCGCGAAGATTCGATCACCATCGCGGATCACCGCCGCCACTACTCTTACTGCCTTCATTTATTATAACTCCCTTTTATTCTCAGCTCACAATCAGCTTATTCGTCTGTCGGATGTACTTCGCCGGTATGCCACCTCCGGATGCGCGAAATCGATGACCTTATTGATATAGGCGATCTGATCACTCAGCGCCTGATCGCCCGATGCTTCATAAATCGCATCCATCTTCCGCTTCATGAGCTCCGCCGCGTAGGTCGCAAGCACCCGCGACGCCTCCGCGGAATCCACCTTCTCCTGATGGCGACACTCCTCCGGCACCGACGCCAGCTCCTCGTTCATCTGCTTATTTATGATCTGCTCATATAATCCGGGTTTCATAGACTTCCCTCATGCTATTTCTGTATAGATCGTTCATTGCTTCCATGTAATTCTGATTATACCAGGCACGCCGACATATTTCTGCACATCGCATGTATACAAAAAGAGCCATGCATCGGCATGACTCTTTATGTGGATTCTTTTAAGCTGTTGCCGATCAGAACGATGGCGGTGTGATGGCGAAGATGACGCGGGCTTCGGTGGTGCCGCGGTTATGCCATACGTGGGCGGCATACGGCGGGATGCGCACGCTGTCGTCGGCAGTGAGCGGAAACTCTGCACTGTTCAGCTCCAGGACGACGTTTTCGCCGGAAAGCAGATAGGCGACTTCCTCTCCCTCGTGGCTACGGGCGTCGCGGTAGGAGCTCATGCCGGCCGGGATGAGCATCATGCAGAACTCGATGCTGCCCTTCGTGTCCGGTGTCAGAAGCTCATAGCGCACATCCGGCGAGCTTTTGAAACCGAGGGAAAGACGGTCCTCCGGGTGAACGATCGGAGATTCATGGTCTTCTTCACGGAAAAACATGTAGATCGGCGTGTCCAGCGCAGCGGCAATGCTGCGAAGCGTATTGATCGATGGATTGACCAGGTCGTTCTCGATCTGGCTCAGCATCGACGGTGTGATCTCTGCGAGATTCGCCGTTTTCCGCACGGAAAAACCCTTCGCTGAGCGGATTTCCTGTATCTTTTTACCGAGACTAAGTCCATTCATATGGTTCCCCCTTTGAGCCGTGAAAAACGGTGTCTTAAATTATCCCATACTAACATGATGAAGTCAAATAATAGTGAAGTGCGCTTCGTATTCCTAATGCTTATGGCCTCCATGTCTTTCCGAGATCCTCGGAGCAGAAGGTGATGCCTTCGTTCTCGGCGGAGCCGGAGGTGACGGTGATGCGGAGGGTGCTGCCGTCATAGCTCGGCATCGTGAGGTAGCGGTAATCGTCGAGGGTCAGTCCGTAGGATTTTCCAGGTTCCGGGACCTCGGTGATCTGGTCCATCGGAAGCTGTATTTCCGTGAAGCTGAGGCCACCATCCTCCGTCATGAAGATGCTGGATCCGTCGCCGGATGCACTCTGCAGTCCGATGAATCCGAATCTTTCATCGAAGAATTCGATGCCCTCCGCGACGCCGGCACTGCCGTCAAATGGATCCTCATTGATGCGAGTCCACTGATTTCCGGCATCTGTCGTCTTCTCGAGACTGTAGAAACGCGAACCCGCTGCGGCATCCACGACGACGAGCCGGTAGCCTGCATTGGCCTCGGACTGAGTGAAGGTATAGACCGAACCGTCGGCCGGATCCACGGTCCAGCCGCTCTCCTGCTGTGCCGTCTCGACGATTTCATCCTCGTGCTGCGCGTCCAGCGTGCTCTGCGGGATGTACTCCGGCTCCATGATGTAGCGCTCCGGCGTGATCTCCGGATGGTCCGGCATGTAGAGCGACATCTCGTAGCCGCTCACCTCGCCGCCGGCCTGCAGCCTGTAGATCGCGTCTGCATTGCCCGGAACACCGTCCCCGTCGGCATCGCCCTCGATGAAACGAAGCCCTTCGTCCGTCTGGAAGCTGCGCTTTCCATAATAGAGAATCTCGAAGCTGGCATCGGGATCGGTCGCGGCCCAGCTGCGTACGGTCGCTTCCGTGTCGGATTTCGAAAGGATATCCGGAAGCGGGACCCAGAGCAGCGCCGGATCGATGCTGGTGTTCACTGCGCCGTCCGTCCAGACATCAAGCTTCGTGCCATGCTTCGCGTCGTAGGAAATCAGATATGTGCTGACCTCGCCCTTTTCGTTCTCACCATAGAGCATGGTGTCTACGCTCGTGATGGTACCGTCTACAGTGAACTCTGCGTAAAAACTGTTCGAAATGTAGAGTTTCTCCGGCAGCGCAAGTTTCGTTTCCACATCCGTGAGGATTCCCTCCACACCGTCGGTGTAAAGATTAGTGTGCGTGAACTCGATCTTCTTATGGTGCAGCAGGTCATCGATCTTCCAGGAAAGCTGGCCATGATATGGGATGGCGGAATACAAGATGAGCCCTCCGAAAATCATGGTGATGCCTGCGAAAGTGGCGACGCGGACGTGAATATACGGAGCACGGAAGCCCCTATGCTGGAGGACGAGCTTCACGATCAGCGCGATCAGCAGGAGCACAGTGAGCGGCAGGAGGCGGCGGAGATGCGAGCGCACACCGCCCCACTGGCAGAGCTGCCAGAGCGTATAGAAACAGGCGGTGTACAGAAACAGCAGGATATAATCGACGATTTTCTTCATGATGACTCCTCGGGGTGATGAATCGGTTCTCAATAGTACAGGGATTTATTTTACCGCAGACGGGAGGCCGAAAATCGAAAGAATTATAGTCGATTTATGGAGATTTAAGCGTGAAGCCGCCACTCCTATTTCCCCATTCCTTTAAATTCTAAATTATTGTATTATAAAAGCCAGATGAATGCCGGTCACCGGGCATGGACATGCTCGTATCCGGTGAGATAAAGGGGTGGCAGAATGGCGAAATTCACCAGGCAGGCGATCATGTACAGTACGCTGAAGCTCTTGCAGGTAAAACCGATCGATAAGATCACGGTGCGGGACATCTGTGATCAGTGCGAGCTTACACGAAATACGTTTTACTACTATTTCAGTGATATCTATGAGGTGGTGGAGGAGCTTCTGAAATTCGAGACGGACAAGTCTCTTTCCGAGCAGCAGGCGTTCGACAGCCTGTATGATGAGTATCTTCAGAAGTATCATCTCGTGCTGGAGTATAAGAACGCGGTCTATCATCTGTACCACTCGAAAAACCGGGACATGATCCTCCGGTATCTCTATGACATCACGGAGGATTTCGTCGAGAAGTATGTGCGGAAGGAGGTCCGCGGGCATCACCTAAGCGAGGATGACATCCGCTTCATCACCCGCTTCTACAGCGGATCAATGGTCGGAAGCATCCTCCGCTGGCTGCAGCAGGGCATGAAGGACTCGCAGGAGGAGATCATCTATAAGATGTCGATGGCCTACCAGGCGACAATTCAGACACTCATCCAGCAGATCGAGACGTCGAAAAGCGCGAAATGAAGTCACAAAAAGAGCTGCCATCTGGCAGCTCTCTTCTTCACTCTTTTTCACTATCCGGGGGATTTGGGGGATTTTCGGACAGCGTGGTCTTATCTCGGCTGGTTCAGTACGGTGATCTGTACGTTTCTGCCAGAGACCTGATCATGTATGATGGAACCGGTTTTATGTAAACCTGAGTGCTCATACATAGCTAAAACCACAGAAATAATAACGATTGAAACGATCGCTGACATCATCATAGTCCTCCTTTACTGAACCTTACTCCGATTCCGGAGCTTCTGTTGCTGCTTCTGCAACTCCTTTTGACAGTTCATAGGATACCACGCTGTGATGCATGCGTAAAATTCTATATTTTCCGTTTTAAGCATTCCAGTTTCGCATGTATAATGAAGTACAGAAGCGGTACCGCAGCCTGCGCAGGCCAATGCTTCCGCCGGGAGAACATCGTGTCGCGCCGTCTGCCGACATACACCAGAAAGGAGCGCCTCCGCTCATGACCGATAAAGACATCGAGATCTTAAAGGATCTATCTGAAACCCACAACATCACGAAAACCGCCCAGCGTCTGTTCACGACACAGTCTGCGCTCACGAAGCGGATCCAGTCCATCGAGCAGGAGCTTGGCTGTCAGCTGTTCATCCGCTCGAAAAAGGGCGTGATCCTGACCCCGATCTCCGAGGCGATCCTCCCCTACGTGCGGACGATCCAGCAGAATCTGTCGCAGATCCGCAGCCTCGCAGCGAATCCGGAAGGAGAACTCTCCGGCACGTTGCAGGTCGGTGTGGCCGCCAATTATGCCCGCTTTCAGCTCGCAGACGTACTGGAAGCCTTCATTGACCAGTACCCGAAGGTGGATATCCGCCTGAGTACGAAGCGAAGCCCGGACCTCTATCAGGCGCTGCTCGCCGGAGAAATCAGCCTCGCGGTCATCCGTGGCGAGTTTCCGTGGGCCGAGGGCGATATCGTGCTGAGCGAAGAGCCGGTGTGCCTCGTGACACGGGACGAGATGGATGAGGAGGCGCTCGCTGCGCTGCCGTTTATCGACCGCACCTCGGACATCAGCTTCGATGTCGGCATCAGCCGCTGGATGAACGAGCATAAGATCCGCCGACAGTCGGGGCTCCAGATCAACGACGTCGACACGATCATGCAGCTGATCCGGCGCGGCATCGGCTGGACCGTGCTTCCTGAAATCTGCCTGCAGAACTTCGAAGGCGTGATAAAGCCGCTCCGATTCAGCTCCGGCGAGGCCTTCACCCGCCGCACCCATCTCCTGTATCGCCCGGACTACTTCCGCCTCCCGCAGGTCCAGGCCTTCGTGGAAACCGTGATGAACTGTACACATCACTGATATCTGAGAATCAGTCTACGACGCCGCCCTCAACGACCATGGAATCCGGGTTGGTATCCTCACCGAACACGGCCTTCAGGGTCTCATCGTAATCCTTGTGGAAGAAGTTCTCCTCGCCGAGGGTCTTGATCTCATCATTCAGGAAATCGAGGACCGTGCTGTTGCCCTTTGCGACGGCGGCTGCGATGGTGTCATAGTCACCGAGGGTCTCGATACCTACGGTAAAGCCAGGATTTGCCTTCGCCCATGCGATGACCTCTGTGTTATCCGTGGAGAATGCATCGCCTCTGCCATCGAGGAGCGCGTTGTACGCATCGGCATACGCGTCATACTTCTGGAGCTTCACCTCCGGGTAATTCTTCTCGAAGTAGGTCTCTGCGGTGGTTCCCTTTGCGACGATGAGGGTCTTATCCTTCAGCTCATCGATGGAGCTGATGACCGCATTATCCGGAGATACCACGCCGAGCGCGACCTTCATGTACGGCAGTGCGAAGTCGACCTGCTCCTGTCTTTCCGGTGTCACGGTGAAGTTTGCGAGGACGATATCTACCTTACCGGTCGCCACATACTCTACGCGAGATGCAGGGTCGAGCGAGGTGAACTCTACGTTTACGCCGAGGTCATCCGCGATTCTGTGCGCATAGTACACATCGTAGCCCTGGTACTCACCCTGATCATCGACATAGCCGAATGGTGCCTTATCTGAGAAAACGCCGATCTTTACGGTTCCGGACTGCTTGATCTCGTCAAGAGTACGGAAATTTCCGCTTGCAGCTGCACTGGTCTCGGCAGCTGCTTCTGTTGCGGCAGCCGTAGTGGCGTCTGTCGCAGCCTCTGTGGCAGCCTCCGTTGCGGTGGCAGTGGTTGCGCTCGGTGTAGAGGAAGCGCCGCATGCAGCCAGACTCGCTGCTGCTACGATGGCGGTAAATGCTGCAAATACTGACTTTTTCATAATTTTTTCTCCTTTTTTAGTGTCATAAAATTAGTATATGTTCATCTGCGTCCACTTTCCGGACAGCTTCCGCAGGATAAACCTCACTCCACCTCGTTCTTCCGCTTCTTCGCGACGAACTCGAAGTTCTCGAGGAACTCCTTCGCTCGTTCGCTCTTCGGCTGGGTGAAGAACGCTTCCGGCGTCGCCTCCTCGACGATATGGCCGTCATCCAGGAAGATGATCCGGTCGGCGATGGCTCTCGCAAAGGCCATCTCATGGGTGACGATCAGCATTGTCAGACCCTGCTCCGCGAGCTCGAGCATAACGTCGAGTACCTCGCGAACCATCTCCGGGTCCAGCGCCGCGGTGACCTCATCGAAGAGCATCATCTCCGGATGCATCTCGAGGGCCCGCACGATCGCGACACGCTGCTTCTGTCCACCGGACAGCATACGCGGATAAGCGCTTTCCTTATCAGCGAGTCCGACGCGCCGAAGCAGCTCGCGGGCTTCCTTCTCCGCGTCCGCCTTCGAACGCTTCTGCACCTTCTGCGGTGCCATCGTGATGTTGTCGAGGATCGTTTTATGTGGAAAAAGATCATAGCTCTGGAATACCATGCCGATCTTCTGCCGGTACTTTGACATCTCCGCACTGCTCTTTCCCGAGATCACTTCTCCGTCGAGGGCAATGCTTCCATGATTGATCGTCTCGAGACCGTTGATGCAGCGGAGCAGTGTGGATTTTCCGCAGCCGGACGGTCCGAGCAGGACGACGACCTCGCCCTTCTTTACGTCGAGATCGATCCCCCGGAGGATCTCGAGCTCGCCGAACGATTTATGTAAATCTTTGATTGAAAGCTGTATGTCAGCCATATCACCTGTGTCCTTTCTGTTTAGTTTTTCCAGCGCTTCTCGAGGTAGCGGGCCAGCATGGAGATCGGCCAGCAGGAGAAGAAGTAGAGGAAGAAAACGACGCCGTAGATCGGGAGCGCCGCGGTCGGGTAGGCGAAGCGGTTCGCGTCGATGATCTGCTGTCCGGTCTTCAGGACCTCCACGACGCCGATCAGGACGATCAGGGAGGTGGTCTTGATCATACGGGTGATCAGGTTGATTGCCAGCGGGATCAGGCGGCGAAGCGTCTGTGGGATGATGACGTAGAGGCTGGTCTGCATCGGGGTCATCCCGAGGGCAGCTGCGCTCTCGTACTGGTGCTTCGGGATACTGATCAGGGCGCCTCGTACGAGGTCTCCCATCTCGGCCGTGCCCCAGAGGACGAAGACGATAACGGCGCTGAGCTCACCGGAGAGGTTGATTCCGAAGGCCCGGGTCGTACCGAAGTACACGATGAAGAGTAAGACGAGCTGCGGCATGATACGGATGAAATCGAGGTACACGCGGCTCAGGGACTTCGTGACCGAATTCTTCCTCGTCATGAGCATTCCGAAGAGGATGCCCAGCGGGATGGAAATCAGTACCGCGATGAGGGAGATACGGATGGTCACCCACAGTCCGCCCAGCAGTCGGATGAAATTGTTTCCCTTAAACAGGATCGAGATGGCCGGCGCCTTCTTCTGGTCGGCGGCCGCCTGTGCGGATGCGATGGCCTCCGGTGTGGCGGCGGCCAGCAGCTTCATGCCGAGGCCGCGGAAGCTGTCCGCGAAGTGCAGAAGCTCGAGGCCGAAAGCATTGGCAAAATTCTCAATGGCCGAATCCAGCATAGCGCAGCCTCCTTTCAAGTAAGGTTCCGAGGATGGAGATCGGAAGCAGGATGATGAGGTAGGCAACGACCAGCATGCTGAGGGCTTCCGGGGTCTTGTAGTAGAGACCGATCAGGTCCTTCGCGACGTACATGAGGTCCGCCAGGGCGATGCCGCTGAACACGGAGGTTTCCTTCAGGAGGAAGATGACATTCGCCACGAGGGACGGCACCGAAACGGCCATGGCCTGTGGGAGGATGACACTCCACATCGTCTGCACCGGGGTCATACCGAGGCTCAATGCTGACTCCTTCTGGATCGGCTCGACGGTTTCGAGACCGGAACGGAAGGCTTCCGTCATGTAGGAGCCGCCGAGGAAAGCGAGTCCGACGATGCCACAGAGCTCTGCGGACCAGCGGATGCCGATCTTCGGAAGACCGAAATACAGGAAAAAGAGTTGTACGAGCAGCGGGGTATTCCGGCTGAGCTCGACGTAAACGGAAACGATGTGGCGCAGTACCGGGATCCGGTAGTACTCGACCGCGCTGCACAGGACGCCGACGATGATGGAAAGGATGATGCCCAGGGCACCGATCGTAAGCGTCAGTCGAGCAGCCTCGACGTACATCGGAATGTACTGCTGAATAAACTGAAAATCCAAAACTGTTTGCTCCTCTCATGGGTCTGTTCGAAGCTGGATGCCCGTAAGAAATTTTTTTCGTTTCTTAGAGCTTTCGCGGCAGTCGCCCCGGTAACGTTCATCGCATTCCCACAGCTTTTGCGAAAATAAAAAGGACCCGCGATGTGCGAGTCCTCTTCGTCCCAATCAAAACAGATCCTATTCAAAATGAATCCTATCTTCCCGGATGAAATTCAACGCACATCAAAGACGCCCTATGGCAAGCCATACAGCAGCAACAGCAACAACATGTATTCATATTACGGTTGCTTCTGAACGTCATGTGCGTTTCCTCCTGAAAGAATTTTCCAGCGGAGTTAATTCCTACTTCCCTACTGGAATTTGTTTAACTTTATCACCATGAAGTGCTGACGTCAATGCTTTCGACCGGATTCTGCTATCACCATTCGGAATAGAAGTGAAAACCCCCGCCTGTACGCAGGAACACGGACCTCTCTGGAAACCCTGCCGTGCCCCGGCATCCGCAGCCTGTGCAGAATCCGAAAACTTGAAAACCCCGACATGCCATGGCACGCCGGGGTCTTCAGGTTCATTTTTCAGGATAATGGAAAAAATACTGAAAGCAGTATTTAATCGCGATTAAAGGATGTCGATATGTTCACCGGCGAGGGCCTTGTTCATGCTGCGGACAGCACAGAACTTACCACACATACTGCAGGTATCGCTGTGGTCGTCCTCCGGGAGACGGTCGTTACGGATCTTCTTTGCGGTCTCCGGATCGAGCGCACACTCAAACTGTGCATCCCAGTCCAGGGCCTTACGTGCATCGGCCATCTTATCGTCGATGTCACGCGCATGCGGGATACCCTTCGCGATATCCGCTGCGTGGGCAGCGATCTTTGAAGCGATGATGCCCTGCTTTACGTCCTCGAGGTTCGGAAGTGCGAGGTGCTCTGCCGGAGTTACATAGCAGAGGAAGGAAGCACCGTTCATCGCAGCGACCGCACCACCGATGGCTGCAGTGATGTGATCATAGCCCGGTGCGATATCCGTCACGAGCGGTCCGAGCACATAGAACGGCGCGCCCATGCAGAGGGTCTTCTGCACTTCCATATTTGCCGCGATCTGGTTGAGTGGCACGTGACCCGGGCCCTCGACCATGACCTGAACGTTATGTGCCCAGGCACGCTTCGTGAGCTCACCGAGGCGTACGAGCTCCTCGATCTGGCATACATCGGTCGCATCGGCGAGACAGCCCGGACGGCAGGCATCGCCGAGGGAAATGGTGACATCATACTCCTCACAGATATCGAGAATCTCGTCGAAGTACTCGTAGAACGGGTTCTCCTGGCCGGTCATGCTCATCCATGCGAACACGAGGCTGCCGCCGCGGCTGACGATGTTCATCTTCCGCTGATGCTTGCGGATCTGCTCGATGGTCTTCTGGGTGATACCACAGTGCAGAGTCACGAAGTCGACACCGTCCTGCGCATGCAGGCGGATGACATCGAGGAAATCCTTCGCGGTCAGGGTATCGAGGTCACGCTGGTAGTGGATGACGCTGTCGTAGACCGGCACCGTACCGATCATCGCCGGACACTCCTTACAGAGCTTCTGACGGAACGGCTGTGTATTTCCATGGCTGGAAAGATCCATGATGGACTCTGCACCCATACGAACAGCGCTCATCACCTTCTCCATCTCGAGATCATAATCCTTCATGTCTCTCGACACACCGAGGTTTACGTTGATCTTCGTCCGAAGCATCGAGCCTACGCCCTCCGGATCCAGACAGGTATGGTTCTTGTTTGCGCAGATCGCGACCTTACCCTCGGCCACCAGCTGACGAAGATTCTCCTCCGTCATATGCTCCTTCTCTGCGACGATCTTCATCTGCGGTGTGACGATACCCTTGCGCGCCGCATCCATCTGTGTTGTATAATTCTGCATATTTTCTCCTTTTCAGACTCGGGATATGCCATGCTCTGTTCAGCGTCCGGCCCATATCCATGAAAAGCTGAACCCCGGCAGGCCCGGGATGCTGCGCATCGCCGTCTGCCTTTCCTCTGAACATATAAAAAGAGAACACCCGCAGGTGTTCTCTCAGATTCATAAACGTTCAGACGACGTCTCATCCTAAGTATTTACCTACGTTGGCATTATCCAAATCAGGTTGCGGGTCGAGATTTCTGAATCTCCTCTCAGCCGACAGCAGTCAGCTCCCCTCTTTCTTGTATTTCGTTCTTAAATTATAGAGCGCGCGCGTTCCTTTTTCAAGTTCAATTTAGTTCACGTTCTTCGTCGCGACGATCGGCACGCCAGTCCCGGCGACATCCTCCAGGATCACATCCCCGATATGAACCGGAGCCTGCACCGAAACGCCCTTCAGCGCCTTCACGCACTCGAAGATCTTTCCCTTCGGAATATCCTCCTTCGTCTTCACCGACACCATATCATGGTCTCCACCGGTTACACGTACCGTCGAGGTCACGATTCTCGTCGGATTCGTCACTTCCTTCCGCGCATAGACGTCTCCACGCTTACAGGTATTGCCTGTGACGCTTACGACCTCACCACCATCGATCTCCACTGTCAGAGGACACCCCATCGGACAGCCGATGCAAATCAGTTTTCTCTCTTCCATCGTCACGCCTCCTCTATCTTCACCGTGATCGTCCTGAGATCCGGATACTTCTCGAGCTGCTCCTTCGTGAGTCTGATCTCCTCCATCTCACCCGGCGCAACCACCGGACGCTTCTTGTGAATCACTCGCTCGTCGTCGAAATATGCACTGACATAGCAGTTCTTGTAGACATTGCCCACGCGGAAACGAACGGTCAGGTTCTCGTCCATCCGCTCCACGTTGATGGTACCCGGCACGGTATAGCGCACGCCCTCGATCGGATTCAGCGTGATCTCGTGGCCACCCTCTGCCCGGGCCTCGCCCTGCTTCACATACGCCGCCGCGTTCCGGCCGGCTGCCGCTGCCTCCTCGGAAACGTAGTCGACGAGGTCATGGACGTGCAGCACGTTACCGCAGGCGA
>CALAOB010000079.1 GCA_937927445.1 uncultured Oribacterium sp.
GCCCACCCCAGTGTACTACGTTTATCTACTTGCATATCGGCCCCGCCCCATGCAGGCAAACAAAAAATCGGCGCCTGTTTTAGTTCGAGCGGCCTCAATTATCCCAAAACAAATCATTTATTCTCACCATAATAACCATGTTCAGAATTTCGTGACCACATCTCAAACATTGTTTCATGGTTTAGCTTTATATACTTCTGAATTTTCCGCATATCGGCATCAGATACTTTTCCTTTATGCTGAATAATCGTATCTCCATCTGGTTTAACAAAAAGCTTTGCGGATCCACCCTCTGTCAATCTCGCATCACTGGCATGGACATGCATACATTCAATCACACACTCCATCGTGTAATACAGATAATACCCAGCTACTTTGAATGGAAAATACTTAGGCATCACTATCCTCCATGAATTCCTTATTCTTCAGATAGTAGGCTTGAACTTTCAGCAGCGTAATGTCATCCATTGTTGTTTCAATCATTTCTCCATCCTTCTGTAGCAGACATGCTTCTTCTGGATTCTCTAAATTTAAAACTCTTATGAAGCCATCCTCGTCTTTAGTGAAAGAATATCCAGCGATAATCATATCCGCCTTATCTGCAATTCTCTTAAGTTCGTTATCCGGCATACCGCACCTCGACTTTCTTAATCGGTGAAAGGAAGTCCTTTGCATTTATATATAATCTCTCGAGAACAGGCACAAGATCAATGTAGTCTTCCACTTCTTCCGTACTATGCTGATATTTCGCATCTACAACCAGATATCCATCATCCCATTCCTTGACTCTTTCGATTCGCTCCAAGCTATAAGGCCCCCTGAAACGAATCGTCCTGTTCTTCCACGAGAAGATAATGTATCGACCTTTGCTTGATAAGAATGCCGTATCTGTACTCATACCATTCTCCTGTTCGTTTCATCAATCAGTACCAATCAGTTCCTACGATTTCATGTATATTATACGATTTCTGCCTCTGCTCCTCAAGCAACGATGTATTACAAAAGGCCCAAGTATTTCTGCGGCGTAACAGTTCAGACACCCCCTTGGCTCCCTTGGAAAGTTTGAGGTTGCTCCTCATTCGCCCACCCCATGGAGTCATTGGATGTTTGTATGCTGTGGCCCCACCCCCGCTCATGGGAGCCCTCAAACTTCTGGCTGGCCTGGTTTTTCACAAATTTGCTTTATCTCATTCGTATGCCATTAGGCTTTTTCACATTTTCCTATCCTGGCGAGCCTGTGACATTAAGTCAAGTCTTTCTCGCCCAGTATTATCCGAGTGAAATCTCGATTTTTGACGCAAAACCGCCCTTTTTTGTAGTAGTGACTTTATCTCTGCCCTGCCTATCTGCTGCAAACCACCACCTGAGCGTGCCTCAACGCCACATACTTAATGTCACAGCTTCGTATATTTCCCCGTCTGTGAAATAATCTAATGGCACAGCTCCCTGAAATTTATGATTTGTAAAAGGCACTTAATGGCATGAATCTTGAAAATGCCCCGTTTGTTACAAAACCCAGAAAATATAATGGCATCACACTTTAAAATCTCTTCTTTGCGAAAATCATCTAATGTCGCTCAGCCCAAAAACCGCTTGTTTGTAACAACCATTTAAAAATCTAATGGCACTGAAATACTATAAACGGTATTTATGAAAACTTCAGAAACAGCCATGACCAGTGATACGCTTTTTGCCTTCTGAAACTTCGATCACCAGGCTTTCAACATATCTTTCCAGTCAGGATGTATGGGCGTCGATTTTTGTTTGTCTGCATGGGGTGGGGCCGATATGTAAGAAGATAAAAGATGTACACTAGGGTGGGCAGGCAAACAAAAAGAGACGCTCGTTATGGACGTCTCTTGAAAATCAGTCGGGATGAAGAAACCATCCTGCCTAAACTGTTACCCTGCGACCTTTACGTTTTCATTATCCAGTTTTTGTTTGGTGTTCTCGCAGTTCACAGCCGTTCTCTCGCCCTCAGCATTTCCTCGACGATTTCCACGGCTTCGTACACCATGCCATCGCAGTGTGGCTTTTTCTCCGCCGGGCCGTGCACCTCTTCGCGAAGGAGGTCGCGGCAGTCAGAGAGGCCGCCGTGAAGACTCTTCATGCGGCGCATGAATTCAGTGGACGCCTCTGCGTCGCCGGCGTCATAGAGGCCGAGGGCCATGAGTCCGCCGGTGATGGCACCACAGGTTAGACCGGCACGCATGCCGCTTCCGAAGTTTGCGGTGATGGCCTGCGCCTGCGCTGCACTTAAGCCCTTCTTTTCGGCAAACGGGATGAACACCGCCTGCGCGCAGTTGTAGTGTGTCGTCGTATCATCGCGAAGCGCGTGGCTCCGCTCCATCAGTTCAGTCATATTATTTCGCCCTCCTGTAAAGAATCGGGTCGTCGTAGCCGAAGGTCCGCTTTCCGTTCATTTCCATGCTTTCAGACACTTCGAGGCAGTCCTCAGAGAAGCGCTCCCAGAGCTTCAGGGTCATCACCGGGCTGAAGTGACTGGTGCTGCCGCCCTCCCAGGCGCCATCCTTCCAGAGGTAGAGGGCCGGTGTGAAAGTCGCTGATTTTTTAAGCTCGCTGAACTCGACTGGCACCATCTTCTCATAGGTGAACGCCGCACGGTCTGCGCCTGCCGGAAGATCATAGGACGAAAGCAGGACACCCTCGCCCTCCTCCGTAAAGAGGAAAAGATGCGGGGATGCATGGCGCTTGCCATTCGTCTCGTAGTAGCTCTCCTCCACCATGAAGTATCCTTGGAAATCCGCCGGGATGTTCCGGATCTTATCGTTACAGATCGTATTCACATGCTGTGCGAACGGGTAGACCTTTCCGGCCGCCTGCATCGCCTCAAACTGCTCCCGATTATCGAAGCGTCCGGTTAAGAGCTTCATAAACTCATCTAATCTTGCCATCGTGTTTTCCTCCGTGCCTTTACCTGATCATCATTTCAGAATATTCATGCTGTACTTGTGGCTCTCTGGAATCTCCCGCTCCGCATACACTTCGTCGGTCTTTCCGAGGATGATCGATCCGGTCGGAACGAAGCCCTCCGGGATGTTCAGCTCCGCGACGAGTTCCTCGTTCTTTACGAGCGCGCGGATGGCACCATAGATGTCGCAGTGACCGACGCCTTCCTCGACGGCAGCGAGGGACATGTTCTGGATGACAATGCCTACATTCGCGCTTGCCACGTTACTGGTCTGGCTCGACGACACGAGAATCAGCATCGGTGCGCCATAGAGCGGGTGGCGGGACGGGTCTCCACTCGCGGCTGCTGCATTGGCATCGATCTCATGAAGAAGCTCCGGATTTGTGATCACGGTGAGATGAATGCTGTCGTAGCGCTTCATGCCGATCGGCGCCTCGTACGCTGCGATGAGAATGCGCTCGAGCTGCGCATCCGTGATCGGCTCTCCCGTATAAGAACGGATGGACTTTCGAATGTTCAGTGCCTTATATAATTCCATGATGATTCCTCCTTTAGTATATGCTTTCCTTATCATAGCAGAGATGAAAGGTCCGCGCATATCTCTGCACTGGTGATTCCAGACGCTTCCTATATCATAGCAGAAACGGAGGCTGTCGAATCCTGTTTATAAAAAAATAATGAGCCATCCCTTCCATTCATCGTAGAATGAAAGGGATGCCCCACTATTCATCGTTCATAAGCATCCCGGCGTTCACGCATTTTTCGCGCGCAACACAGCCGGCTGCTCATCCTGTTTCAGTGCGTATGTTTCTTTCAGTGCAAATACTTCTCGAGATAACGAACGCTCTCTCTTCCGGCTGTCCGTGGATCCGGTTTCGCCAGGGCTTCGACCGCCGCCACGCCTGTATAGTCGATTTCATCCAGCGTTTCAAAGATTTCCTGGAAATCCATATGTCCATGTCCAGGGTAATAGCGGTCGTTATCTGCAAGATGAACATGCACCAGTTTTCCTGCAGCCTGTTCCAGCGAACGTCGGATATCTGCTTCCTCGATGTTCATATGATAGGAATCGAGGTGAAGACCGATCGCCGGATGCCCCAGCTCCTTCAGATAGCGAAGTCCATCCTGTGAGCTGTTCAGTGTATCCGCTTCATATCGATTGATCATCTCCAGTCCCAGTCGAACCTGCTTCTCCATGGCATAATCTGCACATTCGATCAGATGCTTCGAGAGTCTTTCCCAGTAATGCTCTTTACTGTCCGTTTCCGACAGTTTGCCTCTGAGGAGTCCGATAATCACCACGACATCCTCAAAATGTGACGCAAAGTCGATAAACGTTTTCAGCTGCTGAACCGCCTGTATTCTGCAGGCTTCGTCATCCGAAGTGAGACTGAGTCCATCCTTCTGTCGGAGAAGTCCGGTGCCAAGTGAGGTCAGCCGAAGCCCATAGCGATCAAGAAGTGTTTTCACCTCGTCTGCATCGTAGCTGCCTGTATCCTTCGAGTGGATCTCCACTCCCTGGAAGCCGTCCTGCGCGATCTGTTCGAAGCACGCCGACATCTCTCCCCGATAAAGGATGGGGGAACGTTTCGCTAATTCGTAATCCGAATACGTAGCCGATAAAATCATCGGAGCTTACCTGTTTACCTTTCCAGCAAGTCGATACCATCGAGGTCAAATGCTTCGCCATCTGCACCCTCGATCTGGACTTCCTTTAATACGAGTTTCTTACAGTTTCTGATAAAAGCGCCCTTCCGCGTACATGGTTCCACATCGGCCATCATCGCCGGATAATCCGGCTTCGGATCTTCCGCAAAAGAGATATGCACATTTTCAAACGAAAGCTCTTCGACCTTGGCTTCCGGAAGTCCGTACATAAACGTCGCCGCCACATGGCAGTTCCGTGCCTCGATGTTCTTGAAGGAGATCCGTCCCACCGTCGGCGTCCGGTCGTCCACCGGAAGCGGATCCTTACATCTTACATACTCGCTCTTTCCATCCGGGTCGCAGCACCAGTAAAACGAATTGAGTACAAACGGCGTCAGCACTCCATCCATCCGGATATTTTCAAATCGGATGTTGTCAATGATGCTTTCCTTGCCTCTTCCACGTCTTGTCTTGATACGTAAACCGCGGTCGGTATCCTCGAAGATGCAGTCATGACAGTAGAGATTTCTTACGCCCGCACTGATCTCACTTCCGAGTGTGACCGACCCATGCCCATACTTCATATGACACTGTCGGATCTCGATGTTCTCTGACGGGGTCACATAGGCATGTCCCATGTAACGCTTGCCGGACTTGATGGCGATACAGTCATCGCCCAGCGAGAAGTGCACGCCCACGATTTCCAGATTTTTCACGGATTCCGGGTCGATACCATCGGTATTCGGGGATACCTTCGGATTATTGAGCGAGATATCCAGGATCCGGATATTTTCAGAAAAATACGGATGAACTGTCCACGCCGGGCTGTTCTTTATGCTGATGCCCTGGATGGTCACGTCCTTACATCTGTTGAGAAAAATCGACCTCGGACGGAAGGCGCCACCCGTTTTCTTACGGCCTTCTCCTTCCCACCAGTTTTCATAGGTCGCGTTTCCTTCGATGGTGCCTTCTCCGCAGATCGTCACATCCGAAACACCGATGCCGGTGATAATGGACGCGAAGGAATCGAGCGGATTTCCTTCCCAGCTCGCCAGGTTGTATTCCGACGCTTCGTCATAGCTCTGAATGAGGCCCGGAAGAATCGGGAAGTACGTACGATCCGTATAGGCCGACAGCACCGCACCCTTTCCAAGTTCGAACACGATGCCGCTCTTCATGAAAAGACTGCTGACTTTATAGACGCCCTCCGGAACATATACGCGGCTGTGCGGAGGACAGCTCAGAATCGCTGCCTGTATGGCCAATGTATCATTATGCGCATCGTCACCCATCGCACCAAAATCGCGTACGTTCAGTGTGACAAACTCCGGCTCCGTCTTAAACGTCATCTCTGCGGATGACTGATCTCCCCTCGACAGCGTCAGCCGATACTCCGTATCCGGCTTCAGCCCATAAAGGGACTGCACCACGCGATCAGAGGTCAGCATTGGCTCTCCATCGATGAAAACCGTATAGTGATCCGTGTAGACGATGCCTTCATCGACGAGCTCGATGCATACCGCTCTTGAAGATTTCCAAATAATCTTAAAATCCATCTCACATCTCCCTGATATAGTCTTCATACTTTTCGCGAAGCAGCATTCTGTTTTCGCAGGCGATCCTTATGCTTTCTTTTACGCGTTTTACAGAATCCGGGTCCCAGCTCTCAAAGGCAGAAAGGTTCTTTTTCAGAACCTTTCTGTACTGCGTCACCAGATTCATCTTATGATCAAACACCTCTTCATCGATCTCTGGCGCTGTTCTGGCAAGGGCGAGAAGATAAAAGGACAGATCTTCATGAGAAATATCCGAATGAGGTGCACACACCTTTTCGTATGCCTGCGCGAAGATTCTCTGAATATCCTGATAGCCTTCTTTCGCATGCTCGAGCGTCTCATATGCCACGATTTCCGGCATATCCGCGCAGAGCTCTTTCATAGTGAATTCTTTATTTTTCCAGTCTGTACCGTTCATCTTCTCACCTTTCATTGATGATCAATATGCATTCTCTGCGTATACGCTGTTGATATCATCCAGCAGATTCTGTGCAAGCTCTGCCGGATCATCGCCGTAGCTCAGCGACTCCATGGTCGTGTAGTAGGAGCCGGTCGTATCCTTCAGAGAAGAGTTCTCGAAGTTCGGATCCAGCGGATAGTTGGCATTGGCCATGGCAAGCTTGTTGCCCTCATAGGTCAGACCCGTTAACTGGCCGTCTTCCTCGAGGATCTTTTCAGCTGCCTTGTTTACAACGACGCCTCGCTCAACACCCAGAATCTTAACCGCTTCCGGATCGGATACGAGGAAGTTGATTAAGAGCGCTGCCTCCTTCTTATGCTGAGAAGACTCTGCGATCGTCCATGCCTGCGAGATCTTATACATACCGGCAACCTTCTTTCCGAATCCGGTGATGTAATCGCCCAGAACAAATTCCTGACCTTCCTGAAGGCCCTCTGCAAACTTCTTCTGTGCAGAATCCCACTCGAAGAAGCCCGCATACTTGCCGCATGCCCAATCCGGATTCTTCTCGATGGTGTCTACGCCCTGACCCTTCAGATATTCGATGGACGGAAGTACGTGATGCTCCTCCAGGGAATTGATCCACTCGAGACCATCTGTGATTTCTTCCACCGTATAATTGCACTGATTGTCAACGGCCCATGGCTTCTCATACTTCGACTCAAGATAGTAAACCATCAGCAGATATCTTTCATACTCAAAGAGCGCAAGCGGATAGTAGTCGTCACCCAGCTTCTCCTTGAAGGTCTCGCCTGCCGCGATCAGCTCATCGAAAGTCGTCGGGATTGCAATGCCGGCCTTATCAAAGGTTGTCTTGTTCCAGTAGAAAACCTTACCACTGGTCGAGATCGGAATCGCCTGCTGCTTTCCGGCAACGACGCAGGTATCAAGGGTTGTCTTATCGTAGTCTGCAAAATTATTAAAGACATCGGCGTAATCATTTAAATCCGCATACTTGCTTCCATCGGAAGAGAACTGATACAGCCAGTTCCAGTTTGTCTGCATGACATCTGCGGATGCACCCGCTACGAGGCTCGTCGAGATCTTCTCGGTCCAGCCATTCCATGCACCATATTCACACTCGACCTTGATATCCGGATAAGCCTCCATAAACTTATCAACTGCCTCCAGGGTCTTTTCGTGTCTGGAATCACCGCCCCACCATGAAAGTCTGATGGTAACTGCTCCATCTCCTGTGCTGTCTGTGTTTGTAGATGCGGCTTCTGTATCCTTCGCCTCTGCCGCTGTCGTGGTCTCTGCTGTCGTCTCCTTCGCACTCTGGGTTGCATTTCCCGCTGCGCCTCCGCACGCAACGAGCTGGAGTGCCATAAGGGATGCCAGTAATGCTGCCATTCGTTTCTTCATAATAAAACTCCTTCCCTGTAGAAACACCAGAGCGATGCCTTTTGTCCATTTTGCACAGCCGATGTTTCTTGAATAATGTTTGATATATGCATTATATAACCACTGTATACATCAGTCAACCATTTTTGAATACACTTTTTACAATATGCCTGTATACACTCGTGTGCTCTTACAATTGTATACACTAATCTCCTGCATTTCTTGTATACACTCATCTCCTCTTCTTGTCTTCTTTGATGGCGTACTATATAATCAAAGATAACATTTGCAACGTATACAATCCTGTAGAATATGGGGAGGATCCATCATGAGTGATAAGAATAACCTGACGGAAGAAGCCTATGCTTATATAAAAGAAAAGCTCTTTAATTTTGATATTCTGCCGGAGCAGACGGTCAGTGATTTTCTTCTCAGCAAGCAGCTCAACATGAGCCGTACGCCGATCCGTCAGGCTCTTCAGATGCTGAAAAATGATGGTCTGCTCGAAGAAGTACCGGGCTCAAGCAGCACCTATAAAGTGAGTGCGATTTCAGAAGAAGAAATCCAGGATATTTTTGATTACAGAGAAACACTGGAATTATCCGCGCTGGCACTTGCGTGCGAAAAAGGCCGGATCAACAGCAGTGTCATCGAAAAGCTTCAGAAAATCGTGGATACGATGGTCGAAAAGCAGAATCATGGTGAAACCGAATCTCACTTTGATGCTGACCAGGAATTTCATTCTGCGATTGTTCATGCAGCCGGAAATAAGCGGATCACCATCGCCTACGACGCCCTGACGTTTCAGCTGGAGCGTCTCCGCCTGCTCACCTACCTGAATTCCGCCTTTCAGGATAAGGCAAGCGATGAGCATCAGGCCATCGTGAGCGCCCTGAAAAATAAGGATTATGCACTCGCCAGAGAAAAACTGAAGTCCCACCTCGAGACATCCAGAAGTGATTATATCGGCGTCTTTAAGGGCGAAAGCTTACCCGGCAATGCACTGAAACTGCTGCAATACCTCTCCACCAAGATAAACGCGAAATCCGAAATTTCTTAAGATACAACGTCAAACGTCCCCGGCACACTTCTATGCCGGGGACGTTTTCTTTTTTGCTTCTATGGTCGTGAAGTTTATGGGGTCAGACCCCCTTACGAAATTCTTAAGGTGGTCGCTCCATCTACGCGGGGGTCTGACTCCCACTCGGCCTCCCGGTCATGTCTCTCAGCCTCTCTTCGCATGGAGGCCGAAGTCGATGATTTTTGCGACGAGCTCCGGGAAGCTGATGCCGGCGACGCGGGCTGCGTCCGGAACGAGGCTCATCGCGGTCATGCCCGGGAGGGTGTTGACCTCGAGGACGATTGGGCCGCTCGCGCCGACGATGAAGTCGATGCGGGATACGCCGCAGAGGTTCAGCTTACGGTAGACCTGCTTCGCGATCCCGATCGCCGCGCTGCGGTCCGCCTCGCTGATCCGCGCCGGGATGATGTGGTGGCAGAGTCCCTGCGTGTACTTCGCCTTATAATCGTAGAACTCACGCTCAGAGGTGATCTCGATCTCCGGCAGCACCTGAAGCTCCTCGTTTCCGATGATCGGCACCGTGATCTCCGTGCCCGCCACGAACTTCTCCGCGAGCAGCTGGTCCTCATACGAGAAGATATCCTCGATCGCCTTCGGCAGAGCCGACGCCTCCTTCACGATCTCGACGCCGATGCTGGAGCCCTGGCACGGTGCCTTCAGCACCGCCGGCAGCCCGATCTTCTCGACAATCAGCGCCGCAATCTCGTCCACACTCATCTCACTCTTATGCACCGCAATATACTCCGAGGTCGGGAGCCCCGCCGCCTTCAGCATATTCTTCGTGTAGATCTTGTCCATGCCGACAGCACTCGCGCCGACGCCCGGGCCGGTGTACGGAATGCCCGCAAGCTCCAGCACCCCCTGGATACAGCCGTCCTCGCCGCCCTTTCCATGCAGCGCGAGGTACGCGATCTCCGGTTTCATCGCGAGCAGCTCGCCGATGTTGTCATGGTGCAGGTCGAACAGCGTCACATCCGTGAAGCCATACTCCTTCAGCGCCTCAAACACCGCCTGTCCGCTCTGAAGCGAGATCTCCCGCTCCGTCGAAATGCCACCATATACCACCACGATCTTCAGATCCTTCTTCATAGCTTCATCTCCTTCAGAATATTAAGGCGATTATAACGCACGCCCATTCATGCGTAAAATGATTTATATCTCTATTATTGATGCGGCAGGCGCATAAGCGTTATCACGGATTGCAGCGCTTGCACGGCGCATATCCCTCGCTGATGATCTGTTCCCGCGACTCGTTTACGTCTTTTCGGTTCTTCGGGCTGATCGTTTCCACACTCGCGCAGTCCGGCAGGTGAAACTTGTGGGTGTTTGTGTTCAGCACATAGCTTCCCGCTGTCGTGCTCGCTCCCGCTGCGCCACCTTCGTTTCCGCCGCCGGCATTCTGCGCTGCAGAGCCCGTGCCACCCGCCTGGTTTGCGTTCTGTCCGGCGCCGGCATTCGCCAATGTCTCTGCCGCAGCGTTCTTCGCGACGCTGAAGTTCACCGTCTGGCCGTCACTGACCGCGGTGATCTCCCCCTGCATATCGGTGCGGAAGGTCGTGACGCCGGCATCCCGGAGCCGCGACAGCACCGCCTCTGTCGG
>CALAOB010000080.1 GCA_937927445.1 uncultured Oribacterium sp.
AGATGTGTATAAGAGACAGTCCTTCGTCTGATCGATGTGCCAGCCATAATCTGTCTTGATGGACTTCGTCGTGCCGTCCGCACTCTGCCAGGTCTGTGTACCGGTCGGGGTATCATATTTATTCCGGAGCCCCTGCACGTAGTCGGCCACCTTCGCCGCATCGACGGATACGGTCAGCCCCTTGCTGCCGTTGACCCAGGACGCAATCGTCAGACCGTCGAGAACCTCCGTCTGCTTGTTCGGCATCTGGTAGGTGACGCTCATGCCGTTTACGGTGGCGAGCTTCTGACCGATGACCATGGCCTCCGCCGGGGATACGGTATTCTGATTGATCGAATTCATATCGATGGAAGCGCTTGTCCCCTTACTGTTCTGCGCCTTCGCTGCTGCCTGCGCCTTCTGCTGCGCCGCTTTCTGAGCTGCCGCCTGCTGAGCCGCCGCTGCCTGGGCCGCTGCCTGCTGGGCCGCCGCCTGCTGGGCTGCCGCCTGCTGAGCTGCCGCCGCTTGAGCTGCCTGCTGGGCGGCCATCTGAGTGTCAGCATTGGCGCTCTGTGCTGGAACCGTCGGCCCCGGCGTGATCGGCACCGTCACCTGCGCCCCGTACATCGCCTCATACTGCGCGTTTGCCGCTGCCGCAGCCTCCCGCGAGGCACTCGCCGAAAATCCAGGCCCCGCATAAGCGGTCAGCTGCAGCATCGCGCTCATCGCCACAACCGCCGCCAGATACTTCTTCATACTCTTTCTCATACATCCACCCTCCCAAAAACTCCCGGGAACACGCACCCCGCGAAGTTCACTATCTCTATGTTAACGAATTCAGACGGAAAATGCTATAGAGAGAAGCTTACCGATTCTTACGATATTATTAGGTATTCGGGCGTTTCACCCTGCAGCGGCGAGCGGAGTAATGCCTGAGTGAAGGGGACGTGCTATAATCTGCCTGAAAAGTGAATCATCAGAATGTGCGACATCAGCGGAAGTTCGATATTACGCAACAGGAGGTCGCGCAGGGGAAGAGTACGAAGAAATATTGAAAGAAAACAGACGATGAAAGAGGGGACATCTGTGATGGGAAACGAAGCCGGATTGAGAATTGAGGAAATGCTGTGCCAGCTGGCCGGTGCAACGCGCATCGACGGAGAGATCTGGCGTGCGGCGTATACCCAGGAAGACAAAATCGCGAAAAATATCCTGCGTGAGTGGATTGAAGATCTGGGGCTTGAATACAGAGAGGATGCGATCGGGAACGTGTATGGGCGGCTTCCGGGGAAAGAGCCGGGCACCGTATTGACGGGATCGCACCTCGATACCGTAAAGAACGGTGGAAAATATGATGGTGCACTGGGCGTTGTGACCGGTGTGGCCGCGCTGGGATACCTCAAACAGTCCGGCTTCGTTCCGAAGTACAGCCTGGAAGTGGCTGGTCTGATGGAGGAAGAGGGTAGTCGCTTCGCTTCTGGCTGTCAGGGGAGCCGTGCGATCTGTGGCACGCTGAAAGACGAGGATCTGGAGGAGGTCGACCGTGATGGTGTCACACTTCGGGAAGCACTGTTCTCTGCCGGGTATCAGCCGGAAGCGCTGAACAGCGCGAAACGTGACGATATTCGAGCGATCGTTGAGTTGCATATCGAACAGGGACCGGTGCTTGAAAGCGAGCAGAAGCAGATCGGTATTGTAGACAACATCGTCGGTATCTTTAACTATGAGCTGACCATTCAGGGAAACCAGAACCATGCAGGCACCACCTCGATGCCTTTACGGCACGATCCTGTGGTGGCTGCGGCGGAATTTATCACAGAGTCTACCCGTCAGATGATGGCGCAGGCCCCGTCTGCGACCCTCACCTATGGTATGCTACAGGTCTTTCCGGGAATGCAGAACGTCATTGCAGATCGAGTAAAACTGAGCATCGATATGCGCGATGGCAGCGAAGAGGCACTGCTTCAGGATGAAATTATTCTGAAACGTGCGCTGGCATCCATCGAAAACAAGGGCTTTCAGACCCGGCTTATACAGAACCATTGCCTGAAGTCCGCCAAAATGGATCCGAAGCTGATTCAGGTGATCGAGCGACACTGTGAAGAGAAACATCTGGCGTATAAGCACATGAACAGCGGCGCCGGTCACGACTCGATGGTATTCGGAAAGCATTTCCCGACCGCTATGATTTTTGTGCCGAGCATCGGAGGCATCAGCCATAATCCGGCAGAAGCCACCGCTGTAGCGGATATACAGACCGGTTTCGAACTGCTTTGTGAGGTGTTAAAAGAGTTGTCAAAATAAAAAGGATGGTCTGAAACATCACTCTGTAAGCGCTTTCCATACTGCGCCATCGGTGATATAATCGTAGAGAATGAACATAAGCGTGCTGGTCGACAGCATTGGCATGAAAAAGGAGGATTTGATATGGCAGATATGGCGAAGGAACATCCAGACTGTGCGTACTGTGCAAAGGGCGAGCTGGTAAAGAAGTTCGGTTATGAGATCTGTGAGCTTCCGGCTTCCACCGTTTATCTTTTTAAGGAGCAGAGCCATCCGGGCAGATGCATCGTGGCATCGAAGCACCACGTATCCGAGATGCTGGAGCTCAGCGAGGCAGATCGCGCAGCATTTATCGCGGATGTCGTGACCGTTGCAAATGCGATTCATGCGGTATGCCACCCGAACAAGCTGAACTACGGTATGTACGGCGACACGGGCTGCCATCTTCACATGCACCTCGTTCCGAAGTATAAGGATCAGTTCGAGTGGGGCGGCACCTTCGCGATGGATCCGAACATGAATAAGATCACCGACGAGGCTGAGCTCGAGAAGATCGCTGCACCGCTTCGCGACGCGATTCTCGGAAAGTAAAATTAAAAACCGGAAGACACCCGTGCAGTGCCTTCCGGTTTTTTATTACTTCACCTCGTCGAGAATCTCTGCGAGGGCTGCGACCTGTGCGCTCGTCGTCGCCCAGGAGCTGCAGAAGCGGACGACCATCTGGTCCTCGCCGTACGGCTCCCACGGGGTGCAGATGACGTCCCGCGCCTTCAGCGCCTCGAGCGTCGCCTTCGGCAGGATCACGAACTGCTGGTTCGTCGGAGAGTTCAGGAAAAACGCGTATCCGCGGTCACGAAAAACCGCCTTGAGCTCCTCTGCGCGGTCGATGGCATTGACCGAAATCTCCGTGTAGAGGCTGTCGGTGAACAGCGCGTCGAACTGCACGGCGTTGAGGCGGCCCTTCGCGAGCAGCGCGCCGTGCTCCTTGATCATCGTCACCATCTGCTTCGGTGCTCCGCCGTGTGGATACACGACCGCCTCGCCGCAGAGTGCGCCGACCTTCGTGCCACCGATGTAGAACACGTCCGTGAGTCGGGCAATGTCTTCGATCGTTACGTCGGTGTCGCGGCTCATGAGTCCGTAGCCGAGACGTGCGCCGTCGAGGAAGAGCGGAAGCTTCCACTTATGGCAGACCTCGGCGATCGCCTCGAGCTCGGCCTTCCGGTAGAGCGTGCCGTACTCGGTTGGATGGCTGATGTAGACCATGCCTGGGAAGACCATGTGGTCGTGGTCACCGTCCGCATAGAACGCTGCCACCATGTGATCGAGCTCCGTGGCATCCATCTTGCCGTCGTGACTCGGAAGTGCCAGGACCTTGTGTCCTGTGAACTCGATGGCACCCGCCTCATGGCAGTTGACATGACCGGACTGTACGGCAACCACGCCCTCGTACATCCGAAGCGTCGTATCGATCACCGTCTGGTTCGTCTGCGTGCCACCGGTCAGGAAATAGATCTCCGCCTCCGGATGCCCGATGAATGCGCGGATTTTCTCCTTCGCGCGGTCACTGTAGATATCGGTGCCGTAGCCCGTCAGCTGCTCCATATTCGTCCGTGTCAGTGCCTCCAGCACCTTCGGATGACAGCCCTCTGTATAATCACTCGCAAAATTCAGCATGATACATCGTCCTCCTGGATTTTTTTCGCCCCGTGCGGAAACATACATAGGAAGCATTTTAGCACTGCGCGGCATTAAAGCCAACTGATTTACAGATTTTGACACCACGCCATCGCCTCCTGGCCGGATGTCCCCCTCTTATTGAAAACCCCCGCATAACTTGGTACAATAAGATGATGCATTAGCGACACTTTACGAACCTTTCGAAAAGGTTCATGATATAGAAAAGAAAGGAGCAGCGAGGATGAAACTCCGTACGTTTTTCCTGACGGCGGCAGCCTGTGTGATGCTGTCCGCGATGAGCGCGGTGACGGCGCTGGCGGCCGGGATCAGCACGGTCCGTATCGACCTGGCCCCGGAAGAGGAGAGCAGCATGACCGCCGGCGACATGTCGAGCGGTGAGGAGCCGGCGACCTACGATCATCTCTACTTCGTGTATGATTACAGCACCTCCGGCGACCGTACGAAGCCGGGCAAGTCCTACACCTACACGATCGAGGTGCACCCGATGACGGGCAACAGCTTCACCGAAACCTGTGCCGTCGAGGTCCTCGGCGCGACGAAGGTCGAGATGCTGAGCCGGAACGAAAACGCGATCCGCCTCCGCTGCACCACCTACCCGTTCTACGTACTGAAGAACCCGACCGGTTTTGAGCATAACGGCGACGAGATCAGCTGGGACAAGGTAGCCTACGCGACGAAGTATAACGTCTACATCTACTGGACGGACGCGGATGGCGATTTCCACGAGAATAAGACCTCGGTGACCGGTCCGAAGCACGCGATCAATGTCTCCAGCTACAGCTCGGGTGGCCGCTCGGTCGACCATATCTCTGTGCAGGCCGCGGCCTCCGGCGATGGCGGCGGCTTCATCGCGAAGTCCATGTACGTCTGTGATGATGCGACGATCGACGGTGACAAGACCGAGTCCGACTACAGCTTCTCGATCCCGACCGCGCGTTCGAACGCGATCGTGACGAGTAACTCGACCGTCAAGGTGAAAAACAACGCGGAGAAGGTTTTCGGCCCGGGCTTCAACCTTCAGCAGGGCAGTCCGGCGAGCACCCTGAATCCGACCGGCGTGACCGGCACGGGCAGCGGGCAGTGGATGCAGTACATGAATAAGTGGTACTACATCGCCGGCAATCAGTTCCTGACCGGCTGGATCTGTCCGGACGGCCTCAACTGGTACCTCATGGGTTCGGACGGCGCGATGCTGACCGGCCTCCAGCGCGTGGATGGCCGCTGGTATCTGCTGAATACGACACCGGGCGCTACCTACGGCGCGATGCTCCACGGCTGGTGGAAGATCAACGATAAGTTCTACTACTTCAACCAGCTGCACGACGGCACCTTCGGGGCAATGCTGACGAACACGACGACCCCGGATGGGCTCCACGTCGGCGCAGACGGCGCGTGGCTCGGGTACTGATACGACATAGATGCACTTCTTGGACCCGCCGATGTGTGACGATCGGGAGATGCAGTTTATCGGAAGCATCCGGCATGAACGCCGGAGAAACATAAATAAGCGAAGAGTATAAGAAGCTGCCCGCGATATGCGGACGAGAGAGGAAGTAAAGTAAAATGAAGAAAACGGCACTGGTAATTATGGCGGCAGGTCTGGGATCCCGTTTCGGCGGTGGTATCAAGCAGCTGGCGAAGCTGGGACCGAGTGGTGAGATCATCATGGATTATTCCATCCACGATGCACTGGAGGCCGGATTTGACGAGATCGTGTTTATCATCCGTAAGGATATCGAGAAGGATTTCCGTGAGATCATCGGCGACCGTGTCGAGAAGATCGCGAAGTGCAAGTATGCCTTCCAGGAGATCGATAAGCTGCCGGAGGGCTACAGTGTGCCGGAGGGCAGAAAGAAGCCGTGGGGTACCGCCCATGCGCTGATCCAGGTGCGGGATCTCATCGACTGTCCGTTCGCGGTCATCAATGCCGACGATTTCTATGGCCGTGAGGGCTTCAAGCTGATTCACGACTACCTCGTGAATACCATGGACGAGAATGCACCGGCCTTCGATATGTGCATGGCCGGCTACATCGTGGGGAACACCCTGTCCGATCACGGCACCGTCAATCGTGGTGTCTGCGTGATGGGCGAGGGCGGCTATCTCCATGAGATCGACGAGACCTACGACATCGCGAAGCAGGCCGATGGAAAGCTCATGGGAAAGGACGGCGATGGACATCCGGTCGAGGTCGATGGGGATGCCATCGTTTCCATGAATATGTTCGGTCTTCCGGAGAAGTACCTGGATGTGCTCATCGAGAACTTCCCGGCATGGCTCGACGAGCACGGTCAGGAGATGAAGAGTGAGTATCTCCTTCCGGCAGAGCTTTCGAAGCTGATGCTCGCAGGCAAGGCGACGGTGAAGGTGCTGAAGGATCATGACCGCTGGTTCGGCGTGACCTACGCAGAGGATAAGGAAGCCGTGCAGCAGTCCTTACAGGAGCTCGTAGACCAGGGCGTATATCCTCACAGCTTATATTAAAAAGCATTCGTCCTGTGCGGACAGTCGGACCAGCACGGGATGCAGAGCAGTCTGAAAAGCAGGAGTAGTGCCCTTTATGGCAGATATTGAGAGAGAAAATCGAAAACAGGAGCTGCGTCGTCGCGTCGTCGATACGAAGGACCTGCTGCAGCAGCAGGAGGCGGAGCAGGCACAGGAGAAGGGGAAACGGAGGCAGCGTCGTCGCCGCCTCCTCGTTTTTCTCGCCGTGGTGCTGGTGCTCGGCGCGCTCGTGGCGGGTGCGATCTACATGATGAAGCGACCGTATACGGGTTTTTCGCAGAACTGGCGGAACAGCTTCACCGGTGAGAACGGTGTGAGCGAGTCGGACTATGAGGACTATGAGATCTTCGGCGACGGCTTCCTGAAGGTGACCCGGGACGGTGCGACCTACATCGATTCGTCCGGGAAAACCATCTGGAATCAGTCCTACGAGATGAACAGTCCGTATGTGTCCATCAGCGGAGACTACTGCGCGATCGCCGATCAGGGCAAGACCGCGATCTACATCATGAATAAGACCGGTACCACCGGACAGGCGGAGACGAATCTGCCGATTACGAAGATCTCGGTGGCCGGTACCGGCGTCACTTATGCGCTTCTCGAGGATTCGAAGGCGAGCTACATCACCGTCTTCTCGAAGGAGGGTGCGGCGCTGGATATTTCCATCAAGTCGGTGCTCGACGGCGACGGATATCCGGTGGATATCGCCGTTTCGCCGGATGGCACGGAGCTGATCGCGTCCTTCGCCTCCATCGAGAACGGAACGATCCAGAATAAGGTGATCTTCTATAACCTGAGTGAGATCGGCCAGAACGCCGGCAGTAACCGTGTCGTGGGTGGCTTCACCGACGATTTCAGCGGACATCTCGCCGGCCGGGTGCATTTCTCGGACGATACGCATGCGCAGGCCTTCTATGATGGCGGCATCGCGTTCTTCAGTACGAAGGTGCTGACGAGTCCGGAGCTCAGCCAGAAGGTCGAGATCGAGCAGACGATCCAGGCGATTACCTATGCGGACGACTACATTGGCGTCATCACGGATAACAGCGATTCGGAGACCTCCGCGGATCCGTACACGCTGACCGTATACCGGCTGAACGGCCAGACGGTGTTCTCGACGCCGTTCCAGCTGAACTATACGAACTTCGATATCGATCAGGACAGGGTCCTGGTTTATAATAATACCACGCTCCAGCTTTACGACATGAGCGGCACACTGAAGTACAGCGGCAACATCGATACCTCGATCTCCAGAGCGCGGGTGGCGCGTGGAGTGAGAAATCCGCTGGGCCTCGATCTGCTCATCGGAAGTGCGGGTGCGATGGAATCTGTAAAGCTGAAGTAGCAGGAGGGGGCTCATATGAATCAGTATTGTGTAGGCGTTGATGTAGGCGGAACGACGGTGAAGTGCGGTATCTTCACACTCACCGGTGTTCTGATGGATAAGTGGGAGGTGCCGACCCGTAAGGAAGAGGCCGGAAAGTATATCCTCCCGGATGTCGCGGATGCACTGAAGAAGCGCCTCGAGGAGAAGGGTATCGAGCGCACGGACATCGAGGGCATCGGCATCGGTGTGCCGGGTCCGGTCGAGCCGAACGGTTATGTGCACGTCTGCGTCAATCTCGGCTGGCATGATCACTGGCCGGCGAAGGAGATGCAGGAGCTCATGGGCGGAAAGATCCGCTGTGCCGTCGGAAACGATGCCAATGTTGCCGCCCTGGGCGAGATGTGGCAGGGTGGCGGTAAGGGCCACGATAATCTCGTGATGGTGACCCTCGGCACCGGTGTCGGTGGCGGACTCATCATCGACGGTCAGATCATCGCAGGTGTCCATGGCGCCGGCGCGGAGATCGGCCATATCCAGGTGCGTGACGGTGAGCAGGAGGCCTGCAACTGCGGCGGCCATGGCTGTCTCGAGCAGGTGGCCAGCGCGACCGGTATCGTCCGTGAGGCGAAGCGGAATCTCGCGGCGAGCGACGAAGCCTCCACGATGCGTGACTTCGGTGATGCGCTGAGCGCCCGTGATGTCTGCGACTGTGCGAAGGCCGGCGATCCGCTCGCGGTGAAGACCATCGACACCAGCATGTACTACCTCGGCCGTGCCCTTGCGACCATCTCCATGGTGGCGGATCCGGAAATCTATGTCATCGGCGGCGGTGTTTCCAGAGCCGGTCAGTACCTGATCGACCTCGTGAAGAAGCACTATGCAGACTACACGCCGCTCCTCACGAAGAAGGCAGACATCGTGCTCGCCACCCTCGGCAACGACGCCGGCATCTACGGCAGCGCGAAGCTGGTTCTGACGAAGTGAAACGATCCCTGTTTGTAAAATTTATCGTGGCGTATATCGTCTTCGGTGTGCTCGGCTTCATGGTCGTGGCGGTCCTGTCCTCCGGACTCACCTACCGCTACCTGATCCGGGAGCAGGCGAACAGCCTCTACAGTGAGGCGACCCTGATCTCCTCGACCTATTCCGAGACGGGTAACCTGAATCTGAGCACCGACACGGTGAGTCAGCAGATGAAGGCGGTCTCCACCTTCCTCGATGTCGACATCTGGATCGTGGACCGGAACGGAAAGGTGCTGAGCGACACCGCAGACGATGCACATAAGAACATCGAGATCCCGGATTTCGACAGCACGATGACCGGCATGCGCTATAAGCTTGGCCGCTACCACGAGCTGTATCCGGACGATGTCCTCTCGGTTATGGCCCCGGTGACCCGTGGCTACACGACCGGCGGCTATGTCCTCATCCATGAGCCGGTCGAAAACATCGTCGCCTCACAGAACGACATCCTGAACATCGTCTACCTCACGGCGCTCATCCTCTTCCTTCTGTCGCTGCTGATTATGGCCGTTTTCTACGTCATCGTCTACCGTCCGCTGAAGCGGATCACGGAGGGGGCCACGAAGTACGCCGCCGGTGACTATCACTATAAGATCACGACGAACTCAGAGGATGAGATGGGCTACCTCGCGGAGACCCTGAACTTCATGTCGGATGAGATCTCGAAGTCCGACGACTATCAGAAGCAGTTCATCGCGAACGTGAGCCACGACTTCCGCTCCCCGCTGACCTCCATCAAGGGTTACCTCGAGGCCATCCTCGACGGCACGATCCCGAAGGAGCTGGAGCCGAAGTACCTCATGCGTCTCATCTCCGAGACGGAGCGTCTCACGAAGCTGACGCAGTCCATGCTGAGTCTGGGCACCCTGGATAAGAAGGGCTTCCTCAGCCGGACGAACTTCGACGTGAACCGCGTGATCCGTGATGTCTGCGCGAGCTTCGAGATGACCTGTCAGAAGAAGGAGCTTGTCTTCGAACTGACCTTTGCCGAGAAGAAGGAGATGGTCTACGCGGATTACAGTAAGATCCAGCAGGTGCTCTATAACCTGATCGACAACGCGCTGAAGTTCAGTAATCCGAAATCCTCGATCGCGATCCGCACCGGCATCCGTGGCCAGAAGGTCTTCGTCTCCATAAAGGACACCGGCATCGGTATCCCGAAGCGCGACCTTGCGAAGATCTGGGACCGCTTCTATAAGGCGGACCAGTCCCGCGGCAAGGACAAGCACGGCACCGGCCTCGGCCTCAGTATCGTGAAGTCCATCATCACCGCGCACGGTGAGAACATCGACTGCGTCTCCACCGAAGGCGTCGGCACCGAGTTCACCTTCACCCTTCCGCAGGCCAGCTACGAGGTGGCAGAGTCATAAGATAAAAAGAGAACCCCGGACCTCCGGAGTTCTCTTTTTCATATGACTCTGAACTTGTAGCCGATGCCCCAGACCGTGGAAATCTCCCAGTCCGGATTCCCCGGCAGCTTCTCGCGCAGCCGCTTGATGTGCACATCGACCGTCCGGGAATCCCCGGCGAACTCATAGCCCCAGATGTGATCGAGGAGCTGCTCGCGCGTGAAGACCTGATTCGGTGAGGACGCCAGGAAGTAGAGAAGCTCGAGCTCCTTCGGCGGCATCTCCACGACATGACCACTGTAGTAGACCGCGTAATTCGACTTGTTGATGATGAGATCCTTGTACTCGATGTAGTCGCCATTCCGGTAAGCATCGAGCATATCCGTCGCATGCGCCCGCGCGTCCGAAGCGCCGGTACCACCGCGATGCAGCTGTCCGGTCTGCCCGTTGTAGGTGTATAGCTCGCCGGATCCGCTGTCGCCCTCGGCGTACGCCCGGAAGGTGATGTTGCCATCCGCATCCGCCGCCGGAAGCCCCGTCGTATCGAGGAAGCCCGCGCCCATCCGTGCCTGTGGTGAAGCCGCGCCGACCCCGCTGTTTTTCGCGAAGCCCGCAGCACCATTCATCGCGAGCCCTGCGCCCGACTGCGCCTGCCGGGCGGAGAGTGCCGCATCGACGGCAGCATTGACCTGCGCCTGGGCCTGCTGGTAGCGGCGAAGCACCGCCTTCACCCGCGCCACGAGCTCCTTCGACTCAAACGGCTTCACCATGTAGTCGTCCGCGCCGAGCTCGAGCCCGAGCACCTTATCGAAGGTCTCGCCCTTCGCCGACAGCATGATGACCGGCACCTGCGAGCTCGCCCGGAGCCGCCGGCAGACCTCGTAGCCATCGATGCCCGGCAGCATCAGATCCAGAATCACGAGATTCGGCTGGTATTCCGGAAAGAGCTGCAGCGCCTCCTCGCCATCCGCGGCGCAGCGCGTATCAAACATCTCCTTTTCGAGATAGAGGGAGATGAGCTCCGAGATCGAAGCGTCATCATCCACGATCAGAATTTTCTGTTTCTCCGCCATCCGGCTTTCCTCCTCGTTCTTTGCCAATGCTTTCGGCGCTGCCGCAGGCACCCGCCCGTCGGTGTTTTCTCACCGGGACTTCGTGCGCGCTACGAGCGCTGGCCTGCGCCTTTACTTTTTAAACATGACGATCGTGACACCATCCTGGCCCTCGCCGAACTCGCCGAGGCGGAAGGAATCCACGTATTTCAGCTTCTTCAGCTGTGCATGCACCGCCTTTCGGAGCACGCCGGTACCGCGTCCGTGAACGAC